>ONIF01000177.1 GCA_900317795.1 uncultured Eubacteriales bacterium
AGCGTCTTAGCACCCATAATCTCGCTAATCTTAGTCTTACGGCTCAGAGCCACGCTGATTGGTTCGCCAGGATGATACTCCACCACGAGCACTAGGTCACGTTTGATAGGTTCCAAACGAGGAGCGATATCATTGCCCAAAGCTGGCAGTATCTCCTCCTTGATAATACCCTCCTCCAGTTCTTCCACTTGCTGAAGAACATCCTTGCTCAACTTAACACCCACTTCGCGAGAGTTTTCAATTATGCTGTATAGCTTTTCAAGTTTGGTCATAAATCAGTTTTTAGCAAATTCATCGATTTGCACCTTTATCTTAATATTCAAGGATTGGCCTATCCTCTCCAAAAGTCTCTTTTTTGCAATTGTAGATAAATGCGTACAAACGAATCCTTGTTTCCCAAGCGAATTCATCTGTTTCCTATCATCTTTCTTTTGAACAATCAAAGGCAATTTATCTACTCTATAATTAGTCTGCTCTACTATTTTATTCGGACCAATCTTTTTTATAGCATTCACAAAAATATCTGTCGCATTTTTTCCCTCGACTTTCTTATTTTTAATGAATACAATCAAATTCTTTGATGGTGATTTCTTTCGTTTAAATTCTTTTTCCATATTATTGTTGTTCTATGATAGTTATTTCATCTTTTGTTAGATTGTACAATTGATATACGAATTTGTCAATTAAAGACTCCATATCACTTGTATTAGCACATGAGTCTTTTTTCTTTTTATCTAGAATTTGAATTACTAACTTAACTATTTCATTCTGAATTCGTTCATCACCAACAACAAATGGCAATTTTTCAATTGTCGATTTATTAATAGCCAAGTATCCACCAGCCAAATGCTTATCTTTAAATTTTTTTCTTAAATAATATGATGTATATTTGGAATTTAATAAACCTAAGATGTAATATGGGCTGATACCATTAAAATTATAAATGGCATAAGCTCCGACACCAATTGCAAGGGGGCAATCTACATATGTAGCCTCTATTACCTTTGTCATTCCTGCAACCACTATCTTTGGTTTTGTCCACATAGCTTTCTTTGAATCCGCAATGCTTTTATCTAGGAAGATGTATGCTGTTGGTTTTTGTGCAAGGTCGTGAATTCCGTTGAAACGATAACCCACACGATATTTATAGCAGAGCCTGTTGCAGGCAGTGAGAAAATAAAAGGCACGCCTATGACTTATGATTTTTACAGGAATAAGATAAAAGGCACATCACCTATATATGCTCCGAACTACATACCCGAACATGAGGAACTGCCCGAAAAATACACCTGCACGATATGCAAGTATCAATACAGAAATTCGCTTATCCCGTTTGATGAGTTGCCTGAAACATGGTCATGCCCGATATGCAACGCACCGAAATCCGTTTTCAGAAAAGAAGATTGATTTCCACGCTTGATATTTTAGCACATATCATAAAATATGTCAAGCATACTTGTCAAATTTCCCTTTAAACTTGACAACTTAAAAAAAGATTGGAAGTAGAGATATGAATATAAGAGAAGTGCAGGACGAGATAATTCGTCTGAAAAAAGAAAAGGATATATGCATACTTGCCCATAGCTATCAGGCAAGGGAAATTCTGGAAGTGGCAGATTTTACAGGTGATTCCTATGCATTGAGTAAAATGGCAAAAACTGCCCCGAATAAAACTGTAATCATGTGTGGAGTGCGTTTCATGGCGGAAACAGTGAAAATGCTGTCACCGGAGAAGAAAGTAATTCTTTCAAACGGAATAGCAGGCTGTCCAATGGCGGAACAGTTCGACAAGGAAATTATTTCTCAAATGAAAGAGATGTACCCCGATTACACAGTAGTTGCATATATCAATACAACGGCAGAATTAAAGACAGTATGTGACGTGTGTGTTACATCTTCGTCAGCAGTACAGATAGTAAATCAAATTGAAAATAAAAATATTTTGTTCATACCCGATTGCAATTTAGGTGCATTTGTTGCAAAATCGTGTCCCGAAAAGAACATAAAGCTTTTGCAGGGGGGCTGTCCTGTTCATGCGAATGTTACAAGAAAGCACGCTGAAAATGCAAAGGCACTTCACCCGAATGCAGAACTGCTTGTACACCCCGAATGTCAACCGCAAGTGACGGAATTGGCAGATTATGTCGGCTCAACGTTAGGTATTATGAATTATGCGAAAAAGTCCGATAAAAAAGAATTTATCATAGGCACTGAAAACAGTATTGCTGAACATTTGCAGTATGAATGCCCCGATAAAAAGTTTTATTTGCTTTCCAAGTCGCTGATATGCGAGAATATGAAATCTACCACATTGATAGACGTTCTTAACTGCTGTAAGGGAGAGGGAGGAGAGGAAATCGAACTTTCACCCGAAACAATCGAAAAAGCTGTAAAGTGCATCAATAAAATGATAGAATTGGGCGGATAAAACAATTAGCAATGGGCAATAAAAACGGAACAGAAATTCTGTTCCGCTTTTTTATATTCGTCATACTCCGAAAAATTCCCCGAAGTCCGCTGTATTTATCTTCTGCACAAAACATTCTCCTATCTCTTTGAGGAAAACAAATTTAATACTTTTGCCTGTACTTTTCTTGTCGCCACGAGTGGCATTTACTATGTCGGAGAGCGGAAAATTTGACGTTACAGGCAAGTCGTATTTTTTCAGCAGATTTTCAATGCGTTGAGCCGTGCCGATTTGGGTCAAGCCGTGACTTTCTGAAATGCGTGTGATGATTGCCGAGCCTGCCGAAACAGCCTCACCGTGAGTTAAATTTGTGTAGTTATTCAGCTTTTCGAGTGCATGACCGAGCGTGTGACCGAAATTGAGAATAGCCCTTTCACCCATGTCACGTTCATCATGTTCAACGACATCTCTCTTTATCGAAACGCATTCAAAAATTATATCATCAATAAAATCTTTTGCATTTTCATTTTCAAGACGTTCAAAAAGTGATTTGCTTTTAATACAGCCATATTTGACAACTTCGCCCAAGCCGTCTTTGAAAAACTTTTCGGGGAGAGTATTTAAAGTATCGGGGTCTATCAAAACAAGTATAGGCTGCCAGAATGCACCGACTAAATTTTTGCCTGTGGGGAGGTCAACAGCGGTCTTTCCTCCGACAGAGGAGTCAACCTGTGCAAGTAAGCTTGTGGGTATCTGCACAAAGTCTATGCCTCTCAAATAAGTTGCAGCGGCAAAGCCTGCCATGTCACCTGTGACACCTCCGCCAAGTGCAATAATAATATCCGTTCTTGTCACGTTGCGTTCAAAAAGATGTGTGTACATATTTTCAATGGTGGAAAGTCTTTTTGAGCTTTCGCCTGCCTGAAATACAAATACAGACGTTTCAAAACCGTTTTTTTCAAGGGAGTTCTTAACCCTTTGAGAATATATCGGAGAAACATTCGTATCACTTACGATAACGGCTCTGATAGCCTTTGTAAGAGGTCTGATATAATCTCCTGCATGGTCAATAATGCCGTGTTCGATAAGTATATTATAAGGTCTGCCTGTTTTGACTTCAACCGTTTTCATTCACCCAACATCTCCTTTATGATTTTTCCTTTGTTCAGAAGTTCGGCAAGTTCTGTTCTGTCGCCTCTTTCAATGGCATTTCTAATTTCCGTCATGTTGTTGATAAAAGTATCTATTTCAGCAAGTAACGGTTCTTTATTTTCAATGAAAAGTTCTGACCATAAAACGCCGTTAATATTGGCAACTCTTGAAACATCTCTGTAACTGCCTGCTGAAAAGCCCTTGTGATTGGGACAGCAGGGGCTGAATACATAAGAGCAGGCGATAACATGGGGGAGTTGAGACGTAAAAGAAATCATTCTGTCATGTTCTTCGGGTGTTGTATAGACAACTCTGCCGAAACCCAGTTTCATCATAAAGTCAGATAAAAAGTCAACTTTTTCTTGAGGGGCATTGCAAGGTAATATAATACAGCTTGCATTTCTGAAAAGAGTTGCTTCCGATACGTCAAAACCGTTTTTTTCTTTTCCTGCCATGGGGTGACAGCCTATGAAAGTAAAGCCATATTCATTGGCAATTTGGGAGAGTGCAGGGCATATTTTTGACTTAATTCCCGAAGTATCCGTGACAATGCAGTCTTTCGGTATTTTATCGGCATTTTTGCGTATAAATTCAACTGCCACTTCGGGATATACCCCCAATATAATCAAATCGGCTTTGTTAAGAGAATTGAGAGTACCTATTTCGTGGATAGCACCGCATTCCATAGCCTTTTGGAGAGCCTCGTCACTCCTGTTAATGCCTATCACATGGCAGTCTGTATATTCCGAAACAGCCTTTGCCATAGAACCGCCAATAATTCCCAATCCAACAATTACTACATTCATTTATATAAATCTCCTCTTTAACTTATTTGAAGATATTATATAATATTTTGAAAGTATCGTCAACAATACATTTTATAATTCTTTATTTGCATAATGCATAGTTTGCATAGTTGACACATACTTTTTATATATTTTTATAGAGTTCTGTTTTTTATGTGAAAGGTATAGTGTAACCCTGCATTATTCTGTAATAGAAATATGAATTCTGCTGTTCACATCTCAATTATGCATTATGAATTATGAATTCTGCATTATTTCATCGTAGGCTTTTTTGAGGGCAAAAACTTTTTTTGCAACGGTGTCGAACTGTTCGGGAGTAAGTGACTGTGCACCGTCTGAGAGAGCATGTTTGGGGTCATTGTGTACTTCAATCATTAAGCCGTCGGCACCTGCTGCAACCGCTGCAAGTGACATCTGTTCAACAAGGGAAGATTTGCCTGTTGCATGGCTGGGGTCAACGATTACGGGCAAATGT
>ONIF01000059.1 GCA_900317795.1 uncultured Eubacteriales bacterium
GCGGAGGAATATTCATGGAATGATCCAGAGCTTGACGGTCACGGCGGTAGTGGGCTACATCGTGATGAGAATAATGTCGTTGTTTTTACAAAAAATCTTGAAAATTACTTAGATAGTCTTTCTCTTGGGCTTCTTCCTTTTAATCCTGTTGCACAAATGGTTAATTATAAGTTTATTTTGTGTGTCGTTCGTGCTGTTGCGAAATGGTGTGAAAATAATCTTGGTGGCGGTTCTTCTGAAAGCGGTGGTAATGATTCTTTCGGTACGGTTTCCGTTTCAGATGATATTATTGATTTCTATACACAGGGTTCTATAACGCTTACTCTTCCGGATTATGATGCCAGTAAATATAATATAGTTCATTTTTACCTTAATGGTTGTACTATTGATATTCATATAAATATCCCCGATGCCCGTGAGCAAGCTATTCTAGGTCGTTCTACTGCTGGTTATTCGGAAGATCCTCATATAAACGGTTGTGATGCTGTTATCATTCCTAACGATGCGGATATAATTGCGTTTCATGCGTGTAATTTTAATTCTTCTAGTATGGTTGGCAAAACTCTTTCTAATTATGCGTCTAATAGTTCTTCTTTTGATATTATTTTTCGTGGTTTTTATGATATTGGCATTTTTGACGATTATAGTACTACTACTTCATTTATTTCTAATAATCATATTTATTATATTCAACCTTATAACGGTGGTTATTCGTTTGTTGATTTATATGATAATAGCATTGTTTATAATAGCAATTTGGTTTTTGATACAAAGTTTGATGCTGCCAAGTGGTTTTGGAACCTTTGCGGTATCGATATTACACCATCTCAGCCGTCTGTTTATGCTTCTTCGGTGACTTCACCGATTTCTATTGATAATGATACTGTTACACAAACAATTACTACTGTTACAAATTATATCAATAATGATAATTCTACTACGTCTATGGTCTTTCCGTCTTACTACATTACTAATAATTATTATAACTACTCTGATTTCAGACAGCATCCCGAATACATTTTTGATTTTGACCAGGAAGGTCTTTATAATTCTTCTTTGGCTCTGCCTTCTTATGACGGAAATAAGCTTGCAAATAAATTTCCTTTCTGTATTCCTTTTGATGTTTATAACTTGATTTCAAATTTTGTTGCAGAACCTGAAGCACCCCAATTTCATTGGCTTGTACTGCCTGCTAATTCTTTCGGATTAAGTAACGAGGCTTTCTATATTGACCTCGATTTCACCCCGTATAATTTTCTTGTGCAGTTGATGAGATTTTTTATAGCTGTCGGATTTGTTATCTTTTTAATGGTAAAGACAAAGGACTTAATGCAATAAGTTTACTAACCAGTAAGTAAACTTTTAGGAGGTGAATTTCTATGGAAGAGACTGTAACAACTATTGTTAATGTTGCTGAATGGCTCTTGGAGGGTTGGAACTGGTTCTCACAGCAGTTAGCAAATACTTCAAACTTTGTAATTGATTTGTTGCCGGATAGTCCTTTTAGGCTTTTGAGCTATACACCGATTGAGCCGTATTTATCGGTAATGAATTACTTTATCCCATTTGATTTCATGTTATCAACTGCTTCAGCGTGGTGTATTTGTATAGCTATTTATTATTCATATAAATCAGTTTTGCGGTGGGCTAATGCTGTTGAGTAGTGGCGGTGGGGTGACCCGTTTTAACGGGGGGACCCACCGTCACTACCAACAACTTTAGTCTTACGCAAATAAGATTTTAATGAGTGAAAAATAATTCTTTAAAAGAAACTGTATGATGTTATTTTTTGATTTTAAGACAGAAAAAGAAAATGCATTTTTAAGGGCTGAAAAGTCAGCTTGTAAAGCCACTCTACGCATGATAGAGGGACTCCGTCTAAGCTGATACTTTCAGAAATACAGAAAAGTTTTAAAGTCGTTTTTTGTAAATATTATACAGAATTTTCAACTGCAAATTTGTTGAAAGTTGATAACTAAAAAATTCGCAAAAAGTCAATAAAATTTTTTGGGATTTTCAAAAAATCTCAAAATAAAGAGGTGTTTTTAATGGGTAAATATACTGTTAAAGGTAAAAAATTGTATTGGTTTCCTCAAAGGTCGTATGTTTATGAAAGTAACCAAACAGGTGAAACGCCAGAGCAATGGCGAGAGCGTGTTACTTTTGAATGGTCGCTTTCTGAACTTCGTAAAAAGTCCGTTAATATAAAATCTTGTCTTTATATCTTCCATGACAATGACAAAGATGATGACGGTATAGAAAAACCTCTCCATGTTCATGGAGTTATTGAAATGAATGCAAATTGCGGTATAATTCAAGATGATGCAAAAAGGTTTTTTGGCTGTTCATCTGACGAAAATTGTCAAGCTATGGTTTCAAGAAAAGACTTGGTTAATGCTTATCGTTATCTTACACACATATCTACATCAGCGATTAACAAGAAAAAACAACGTTATATGTCTTCTGATGTACATATTGGTGTTGATGATGATGTTGTTGACGAGTATAAGAATAGGTCAAGAGGTCTTGAAGAATTCTATTATGACTGCTGTACTAAAAAAAACGAACGTGAGGCAGACAACAAGGTGGAACGGCAACAAACGGCACTGCAAAAGTATCAATTAGCAGTGTCAAGAGGTCAAATCACGGCAGACCAAGCATATGACTACATAGAAGATGATGTTGCAGATGAGGGCTTCACCATTACCGATGCTTTAAAGGCTGAAAATTCTTTGAACGCTGCCGAAAATCGTTTTTATAAGCGTTTACAGCGTTATTGCTGTAAAAATTCGTGGGTTAAAACAAATATATATGTGTTCGGACAGGGTGATAAGGGTAAAAGTACGTTTTGCCGTTATTTTGCGGAAAGCCATTCAAATAGCCGTGGTTATCATCTTGTTGCGGCTAAAGGTCGTGACACTACATTTGATTTCGCAGACGGTTACAAAGGTCATATTGTTTCAATAGCAAATGAAGTTGACGGTCATTTCTTTAAAATTGAGCAGTTCTGTGACGTTCTTGACCCGAAATATGCAGCTAATGCAAACAGTAGAAATAGTGATAAATTCTACGCTCCTAATTATGTCTTGTTGAATAACTCGAAATCGCTTGAGCAATTCATTTATGATTTGTGCTTTCCTCTCATTTCTTCTACTTCCTCTTATGCTGTTAATTATCTTGCTTTCAATAATCCTGCTGAAGTAGATAGAATTGTTATGTGTTCTCCCGATAGAGATAAAATATGCCAAGTTCGCCGTAGGTTTGCTATATATGTTGTTATTCAAAACAATATTTTCTCTGTGTATTACCGTGTTAATGATAAAAACCCTTGTGGTTTTTATCATGACCGTTCTTATGATATTGATTGTAAGCCTTTTGTTCTCTTTGATAATATAGCCTACAATCCTAATGATGCCAAGTGTCTTGATGCGTGCGTTGATTTAGTTGATAAGGCTATTGCAGAATATTATACAGTCAATGCATTTGCTGTAAATCCTCTTAATAGCGGTTGGGGCTCGCTGTCGGCTGATAATCCTTTTGGTGATGCCGTTGTCCTCCCTAATTCTGATGATGGTGTTATCAGCGTACAGCAAAAGAAAATGATACTTTACAAGCAACAAGAATACGAGGTTGAGGAATTTAACAACATTATTCGCCGTGCTGTTGATTTCATTGACAAAACATCTGATTATATTATCCAGAATGATTTGAACTTGTATAACGTTTCTGTCGCTGAATTAGCTGTTATCTTTGCGAAAAATCAGAAGTTTTTCAAGCTTGATGATATTTTTCGTTCAATGTGGTTGTTGCAGTTCTATAAGGAGATAAACAACCTTTTCTATAATAGTCGTATCATGTCATATATGTTTTCGGATATTAAGTATGCGTTCATGTCGGTTCGGGCTAAGCTTATCGGCTCGAATAAATGGATAACAAGCAACAAATATAATAAAAAGTAGTGATTTTATGTCAAATAATAAAGATAAGGATTATTATAAAAATAAAAATGAGTTTTTTAAAGATGCATTGTTGCGGTTTATGCTGAATAAAATGGAGGATTTGGAAAATGATAGAATAATGATTGAAAATCGTGTTGTTTTTCATCGTCTTGATGAAGAGGATTATCGTGATATGTTAATCAATAAAACTCGTAGAGATTATGCATATTATATTTTTAGACAAATCAGAGAGTTAATTGATATGTATTTGTAACAAAACGCTGTTTTTATTCGTCGTTTTGCATATATGCATATTTACTATAATAATACAATTCTCTGCTTTTGTATAATTCGCAGGGGCTTTTTATTTGGCTTTATTTGCTTTGGGAGGTGATTTTGTGTTCTACTTTTCTGATGATTTTACCGAAGATGAGATAAATGACGTTGTGGATTTTCTCAATAGCATGATTTTAAATGACTGGGAAAAGCTCCGTAAAGATGTCGAGGAGGAATTGATAATAGATGATGTCTATGATGATGCTGATACTTTTATTTTTATCGGCTGACTTCTGCCGGAGCTGTCGCAGGAAGGCTTGTTTATAAAATTGCTCTCCTGTTCCGGCTCTGGAACTACCAGAGAATATAAATAACCGCCCCTATCTGCTTAGATTTGGGCGGAAATATCTAAAAAAAGGTTGTGTTTTAAATGTTGAGAAAGAAAAAAACTTTTGAATTGGCTTCTTCCGTGTCTGGCTTTGATCTTGGAAAATGTAAAAATTACAATTATAGGCATTTTTCCGACTATGATGTTATTGAAAGTGATTATCATTGTATCTCTGGAGAATTTGTTAGGTATTCTATTTCTGTTCGTGCTGACGGTCGCCGTATTCGTATTTCAAAGTTTGTTTGTGATGATAACTCTGATGTTACGGAGAATGAGTATATTTTCAGTGATTTTAAAGGTGGAGAATATACTTACCGCCGTTTAACTGTCTTTAAAATAGATTTGGGCAATCAAGTTAAGATACTTTCAAGCTCCAACTTCTGATATATCCTCCCTGCCGTCTGACTTTGTAAGAGGTTAGGCGGTTTTTTTTGCATTTTATTCGGCTGTCGGTTCTGCATCGGTGGCGGTGGCTTGCTCATTAGCGAAGGAGTTACCTCCAATAAATAAAAAATCACGCATATCTATATAGATTTATGCGTGATAAGCGTTTTTTGAGGTCAAAAAGGGCAAAAAAGTCCATTTTAAGCGGGTTTTGTCCTCTGTTGAATGTGGGGAAACACTGTTGAAAAGTCATTTTATATAAAATCCCGTTTTTCAGCGATAATTACAGCGTTTTTCTTGTTTACAGTTGTTAAAATGCTGTAATAACAGCATATTTTTATAAAAAATACATCAAAATACTGAATATTAGAAAATATTTCAACTAATTTGTAAGAAATTACCGTTTAAAGTTTTTAACAATTATAGTTGAATGTTGAAAACTTTTTAAACTTGTTTTTTCGCCCTCCTGGGTGTTGTGCGGTTATCCTCTTGTATTACGGTGTATTACAGTGTATTTTGATGTAATACACCCAAAAACACGGCGGTCAGACCTGCACACCGCCTACATCAGACCGCCGCAGGAAGCCAATTTTACAAAATCTCCCTCCTGTTTCGGCTGTCGGTAGCTGCTGCACAAGCAATTTCTTCAAAAACCTCAGCTGCTGCATAATACCTGAACCGCCTACAAGCTTCGGAACGGCACGGGTAGCCTACAAAGTAGCCTGAAAGCGACGAGCCAACCGCACACCATAAACTATTTTTTCCTTTATCAGCATTAGGGCGTTAGCCCAAACAGACTACCCAGCGAGGAAGATTGAGTGCAGGAAGTTTCGGGGCGGTCTATGTCCCTATCTATGCACCAACAGCGATAAAACAACACCCGAACCGCCTGCAAGCCCGCCCCAGAGGTCGCCGTCTGCGTAAGACAAAATTTTCTTTTTTCCCTGTTTCGCCTATTTAGGTTTGTTTTGTCCTTTTGTTCCTATTAACCAATCAATAGACACTCCGTAGAAATCGGCTAATATTCCTAAATTTTCAATGTTGGGTTCTGTTCTTCCTGTTTCATAGTTTGCCAATGTGCTATTTGGTATTCCTGTTTCTTCTGCAACTTCTCTTTGTGTAAATCCTGTATCGTTTCTTGCTTTTCTCAATCTACTTACAAGACCTTCTCTATACATTTGATTCACTCCTTTTTGCTTTAATTTTAGCATATTTCATATATTTCTTGCTTTAATTTCAGCAACTTTTTTTATTTTTCATGCTTGCAAAATGCAAGCAAGTTTGATATTATTTTGTTATAGCAAAGTTCCATTAAAAAATAAAAGGTGATTCAAATGGATATAGTTTATGCAATTCCAACTTTCTTAATGGGCTTCGGTGTTTGTTTCTGCTGTATGAAAGCGTATAGCTTTTTTCGCACACTCCGCTCATTGAAAGAAAAGAAAAATGATAACAAAAAGGTTGATTCAAATGAATGATGTACTTAAAGAAATAGCGGTTATTTATGGTGCTGGGTTCGGTACGGGTGTGGCTGTGGTTTTCTTCTGTCAGCAGGCTGTAGGGCTTGTCCGTGAAATTATTGATTACTTTAAAAACAAAAAGGGTGATTCAAATGAATGAAATTCTTGAAATACTTTATAATTGGGGTTTGCCTTTATTTTCGCTGTTTGTTTCTATTCGTCTTTTGGTTGGTTTTTTTCAAATAATGGTGCGTGAATATTTTTGTGTTGAAAAATCCAAAAAAGTTAAACCGAATTCCGTTTTAAAGTCTTTCGACAAAAGAAAAGTTTCTTTAAAAAAGTCTGATGAAAGTTTACCAACCAACAAGTAAACTTTTTATCATATAAACAAAAAATAAAAGGCGGTGAAAGAAATGATTTGTACTGTTTTAGGTCATGGCGGTGCTTCTTACGACTTTGAAAAGGACGGCAAACAGGTTAAAGGCACAAAATATATGATTTCCGTTTCCTGTGGTGAATATCCAAATGATAAGGAAAAAGGTCTCTCTGGTGAGGGTGAAATGTGTGATAAGTTCAAGTGCGATAAGGTTCTTACGGAGTCTGTTTCTTGTGGTGATGTTGTAAGTCTTGATATTGATTATCCGAACGGTTACGGCACTGTCGGTCGTGTAAAGTCTGCTATGGTGCAGGTTGATGTAGAAGGTCATAATTATTTCCTCCCTATCTATTAAGGGTAAGGGTGATGTTATGGACTGGTTATTATTTGCGGTGTCTGTGCTGATAGGAATAGAACTGGCTCGGGCGTTCAGTTGGTGGAAGTGGTGAGAATATGACGGAAATTGAAATAATTGTTCTTGGTTCTTCTATCGGCTTCGGCTTGTATAGTTTCTTCTCTCTGCTCGGCTATGGCATACGCAATTTAATAAAAATTTTAGATTGATTGAAAGGAGATTTTCAAAATGAATGAACAGGTTAAATCTATTGATGTTGAGGAAGCTAATGTTTTGTCTGCTGTACCTAAAAAGAAAAAGCATATGAGCATAGGTAAAAGAATAGCTGCCGGACTTGGTGTAGCTGCTATTGCCTGCTCCATGGCTCTCCCTGTTTTCGCAACGGATCCGGAGACTTCTGAAAGTTCTACAACGATTAACACGGTTATGTCAAATTCCTTTGACGGTCTGAAAGATGACTTGATTGGAACTGCAAATGCTGTTATGCTCCCTGCTCTTGGCGTGTTCGGTGTAACGTTCTGTGTTAAAAAGGGTAAGAAAATTTTCCGCACTATGTCCAACTAAGCTCCATTACTTACTCCAAATTGAATTTTATGGCACGTCGGGAGACGTTCCGCCCTGTTGTAATTGCGTGTCTTTTACAACGGGGCTTTTTTATAAAAAAAATGATAGGGTGTGTTAAAATGTCGATTATGTTATACTCTGGTACTCCTGGCTCTTACAAGTCTTATCACGCTGTAAAAGAGTGTATAAAATGGCTGAAAGATGGTAAAAACTTAATAACAAATTTTCCTCTTATATATAAGAAAAAGCTTAGGAAAATAAAAGGTATCTATGAAAAGGTTGACAATATGCAGTTGACTGTTGATTACTTGGTTGAGTTTGCTATAAAACATCATAAAAAGGGTGTAAAAGCACAAACATTGATTGTCATTGATGAAGCAAGTATAAAGTTTAATTCGAGAGAGTTTAATAATAAAGATCGCATGGAGTGGATTAAGTTTCTTGCTAATCATAGACATTTTAATTTTGATATTATCTTGATTGCTCAGCAGGATAGAATGATTGATAGACAAATTCGCTCTTGTATCGAAACGGAGTATAAGCATAGAGCGTTGAAAAATTACGGCTTTGCAGGTTCCTTATTAAATCTTCTCTTTCATGGCTGCTATATGTGTATTGAATATTGGTATCCTGTCAAGTCCCGTGTCGGCTCTGAATTTGGCGTTTTTAATCTTCGTACTGCTAACTGTTATGATACAATGGGTTTATTTGTAGATAGCAATAATAAAATGTCTGTTGCACGTCAGAGGGCTGACGAGGAACTTGAAAAGCAGGCAAAAAATAAAAAGTCTTTGTTACAAAAAGTATTTCAAAGGCTTTTCAAAAAGAGAGGTGTTACAATTTATGAAAACAAGCATAAAAAACAAGTTAAAAAAGACATCATCAATTTTATTAGCGTGCTTAATGATTATGTTGTCCGTAGTGCTGCCGACACCACTAAGGGCTAATGCTCTTAGTGAAGATGATACAAAAAAGCTTTATGTCATTGGTGTTATTGCGTCTTATGCAGGAATTAACATAGACCTCGATGCAGTTCTTGAACGTTTTCCAAATTTTTTGGAAGATGTTATGGAATTGGCACAGGATATTTATGATGAGCTAGCGGAGGAATATTCATGGAATGATCCAGAGCTTGACGGTCACGGCGGTAGTGGGCTACATCGTGATGAGAATAATGTCGTTGTTTTTACAAAAAATCTT
>ONIF01000146.1 GCA_900317795.1 uncultured Eubacteriales bacterium
ACATGTCTTTGGAATAAATAACGTGCTATCAGCCGAGTGACTGAGGTGCTGTCTGTTTTCGCAGCCTATTCCAAGCACATACGCTCCCCTGCTCTGCACTTCCTGAATATTAGAACATATCTTTTCATGCAGGTCCTCATAAGTTGCAAGGGCTATGACAAGAGTGCCGCTTTCTATAAGGGATATAGTGCCGTGTTTCAATTCGCCTGCCGCATAGGCTTCCGAATGGATATAGGAAATTTCTTTAAGTTTCAGAGAGCCTTCAAGCGAAAGGGCATAGTCTATATTTCTGCCTATGAAAAAGACATCTTTTCTTGCAAAAAGCTTTGACGCTATATTTTTTATATTTTCGGTGTTGTCGAGAATAAGCTGTATTTTTTCGGGAAGTGCAAGCAATTCCGAAACATAGTTTTTATAATCTTTTTCGCTTATCTTTCCGAGAATGTCACCGAAATAGATTGCCATCATGTATATAACAGCAAGCTGGGCACTGTATGCTTTTGTAGTTGCAACGGCTATTTCAGGTCCTGCCAAAGTATATATGACATCATCGGCATCGGAAGCGATTGCACTGCCTATCACATTTACGATTGCTATGGCATAAGAGCCTTTTCTCTGAGCCTCATACATAGCCTCTTTTGTATCGGCTGTTTCACCCGACTGGCTGATTACGATTGTAAGCGTTTTTTCGTCAATAATCGGATCTCTGTATTTAAATTCAGAGGCAACATCAACTTCAACAGGCTTTCTGAGAACTTTCTCAAAGATATATTTTGCAACAACTCCGACATGATATGCAGAACCGCAGGCTACTATATTGATTTTATTGAAATCCCTTATCTGTTCGGGGGTAAGGTGTATTTCATCAAGAACAACTCTGCCGTCTTTAATTCTCTCTGCAATAGTATTATGAATCGCTTTGGGCTGTTCCATGATTTCTTTCAACATGAAATGCTCATAACCGTCTTTTTCGGCTGCATCTGTACTCCATGTGATAGTTTCAACAGCCTTTTCGACAACATTTTTATCCGTATCATAGATTACTATGCTGTCACGCTTTATGACTGCTATTTCCTCGTTGTCAAGGCGATATATATTTCTTGTTTTGTCGAGGATTGCAGGCACATCCGACGCAAGATAATTTTCATTTTCGCCTATGCCTATGATAAGCGGACTGCCCTTTCTCACGGCTATTATTTCATCTGACTTTTCTTTATACATAATGCCGAGTGCATAAGAGCCTTTCATTAAAGGCATTATTTTGATAACAGTATCCAACAAATCACCGTTATAATGATATTCCAAAAGCTGTGCTATGACCTCAGTATCTGTTGAAGAACGGAATTCAAGACCTTTTTCCAAAAGTTCCTGTTTCAACTCCATATAATTCTCAATAATACCGTTATGAACAACGGCAAATCTGCCCGAACTGCTTAAATGAGGATGTGCATTTATCTTTGAGGGTTCGCCATGAGTTGCCCAGCGTGTATGACCTATTCCGACAGTACCGGCTATTTTTTTACCGTCATCTGTGGAATCCTGCAAAACCTTGATTTCACCTTTTTCCTTTTCAACGATGAACTTTTCACCGTCATTCGTGCAGACTCCGGCAGAATCATATCCACGATATTTGAGTTTTTCAAGACCTTTTATCAAGATCGGGGCAGCCTGTTCATCGCCTATATAACCTACTATTCCACACATTCCTAAACATACCTCCGAACTTATCTGTAAATAATGTCTTCCCTCTTGGGACCGTTGGAAATCATCTTAAACGGCACTCCTACAGCCTTTTCCGCAAATTCTATGTATTTACGGCAGTTTTCGGGGAGTTCATCATAATTCCTTATTCCTCTTATGTCACATTTCCAGCCCGGCAATACTTCCAATATCGGTTTTGCTCTCTTGAGTTTCGTCGTTGACGGAAAATAATCTATTCTTTTGCCGTCAAGCTCGTATGCAACGCATACAGGGATTTCATCAAGATAGCCCAACGCATCAAGTACGGTAAATGCAACTTGTGTAGCACCCTGCACTTTACAGCCGTATCTCGTTGCAACCAAGTCAAGCCAGCCCATTCTTCTCGGTCTGCCCGTTGTTGCACCGTATTCACCGCCATCACCGCCACGTTTACGGAGTTCTTCAGCCTCTTCACCGAATATCTCGCTGACAAATTCGCCTGCACCAACAGAACTTGAATATGCCTTTACAACCGTGATAATATCCTTTATTTCATAGGGAGGAATGCCTCCTGCACCTACTGCACCATAGCCCGCTATGGTATTGGAAGATGTTACCATAGGATATATACCAAAATCTGTATCTTTCAAAGAACCAAGCTGACCTTCCAACAATACATTCTTGCCTGCTGCAACTGCATCATGCACTATATCAAATGTATTTGCAACATAGGGGGCAAGTGCCTCTTTATATTCCATAAGTTTATTGAACATCTCATCAACGCTCAATTCCTCTTTGTGATACACATTTCTTATAATAGCATTCTTCACTTCAAGAATTCTTTCCACTTTTTCTCTAAGGGAATCGACATCATCATAAAGTTCATTTACCTGAAAGCCTATTTTTGAAAACTTGTCCGAATAGAAAGGTGCAATACCCGATTTTGTAGAGCCGAAACTCTTTCCGCCAAGTCTTTCTTCTTCATAGCAGTCAAACAGTTTATGATAAGGCATTACAATTTGTGCCCTGTCCGATACCAATATATTCGGCTTCGGTACTCCTATATCAATCAACGACTGAATTTCCTTTGTGAAATTCTCGACACTCAATGCAACACCGTTGCCTATAATATTAGTGATTTTTGTATTGAAAACACCCGAAGGCAGCTGATGAAGTGCAAATTTTCCGTAATGGTTGATGATTGTGTGACCTGCATTGCTGCCGCCCTGAAATCTTATTACCATATCGGAATTTTGTGCAAGCACATCTGTAATTTTGCCTTTGCCCTCGTCGCCCCAGTTTGCTCCAACGATTGCTTTAACCATGAAATTTATCCTCCCAATCTAACACAATGTGCAATGAGGAATGAGGAATGCGGAATAACTTTCCTGTACAATTCATTGCACATTGCTAATTGCTAATTGCTAATTTATCCTACGGGTGCGACAAGCACACGACCTGTACCTCTGTAAACGTTTACAAGACCTTCGCCCGATGCGGCAGAGCCTACAAGCGTTTTTGTGGTACGCTCAACCGTGAACTGCAAAGCCTGTGACCATGCGATTGCCATGCTGCCGTCAATTTTGAGAGTATCGTTGTCAAGGTCGAATACAAAGAGTTCATCTGCGGGAACGGGGCTTTCCAAAACTGCTATGCCCTGTCCGTAGAGGGTGTTGTTGAAAAGTCCCTCACCGCCTGCCACTGCTGATGAAAAGCTTGAACGTGCGGTAACTTTCATTTGAACAGTGTCGGAGCAAGCCAAAAACAAACCGTCCTCTATTGTCATACCGCCATTCCAGTTGGCAAGGTCTTCAAGAAGGATATATTTGTACGTAGGTTCAAGAATCACTTTGCCTGTACCTGTATAACGAGGCTTGATACCGCTTTCACCCGTGACTGCTCCGCCAAGCATTCCTTTGAAAAATCCGCCTACACCCTGTACATTCGTTGCAACCTGTACATTGCCCGAAATCATCTGCATAGCACCAGCCTGAAGGATAATTCCCGAATTATTGAGGTCTGCCACTACCTGTCTTTTTCTAACGCCCATTTCGCCCATGAAATATGCCGAAGCCGCTGTTGAGGGAGTTACCGACAAATCTCTAACGTACTCGATAACGGAAAACTCACCTTTCTGATTTGCAACTTTCCTTGCCTGTGTCTGATTAAATATATTCATTCTTACCATTTAAAATACACTCCTTATAATATAATTTTTTAGTATTCCGATTTTTTCGGAAAAGTGCTCTTACCTAATCCAATTATCAAACATTGATTTCCGCTGTTTCGGTAGCCATGCTCTCATAGGGTGCAAGGGCAGGCTTTACCACTTCATTCAGAAAATCTTCTGTTTGCTTCGGTGAACGTCCTACATATTTTGACGGCTCAATTTTTGCTTTCAGCTCGTCAAGCGTTACGAAAAATGCAGGGTCATTTGCGATTTTCTCAAGCAGGTCATTACTTCCGCTTGTCTTAACTTCCATTGAATATTTCCTTATTTTTTCATGCAATTCCTGACGGTTGCCGCCTTTTTTTACTGCGTCCATCATGATATTCTCCGTCATCATAAACGGCAGTTCATTCATAAGATGTGCTGTTATCACTCTCTCATATACAACCAATCCGTCACTGACGTTCATATACAAATTAAGAATTGCATCAACGGCGAGGAACGCCTCAGGTATGCTCAGACGCTTGTTTGCGGAGTCGTCAAGCGTTCTCTCAAACCACTGTGTAGCTGCTGTGATATACGGGTTCAGCACGTCTATCATGACATATCTCGAAAGAGATGCCATTCTTTCACTCCTCATGGGATTTCTCTTATATGCCATAGCTGACGAGCCTATCTGATTTTTTTCAAAGGGTTCTTCAATTTCTTTGAGGTGCTGGAGAAGTCTTATGTCATTTGAAAATTTAGACGCACTCTGTGCAATGCCTGCAAGCACGTTCAATACACGGCTGTCAAGCTTTCTTGAATAGGTCTGTCCCGATACCGCAAAGCAGTCTTTGTAGCCCATTTTTTCGGCAATCAGCTTGTCTATTTTACGGCATTTTTCATGGTCGCCCTCGAAAAGTTCAAGAAAACTTGCCTGAGTGCCTGTCGTGCCTTTACAGCCAAGCAACTTCATATTTTTAATGACGTACTGCACGTCTTCCAAGTCCATGAGTAAATCCTGTATCCAGAGGGTTGCACGTTTACCGACGGTTGTAGGCTGGGCAGGCTGAAAATGCGTGAATGCAAGCGTAGGCAGATTTTTATATTTATCCGCAAACTGTGAAAGCAGTCTGATAGTGCTGACAAGCTTCTTTTCAACGATTTTAAGAGCCTCTGTCATTATAATGACATCCGTGTTATCGCCTACATAGCATGATGTTGCACCGAGATGGATAATACCTGCTGCTTTCGGGCATTGCTGACCGTATGCATAAACGTGTGACATTACGTCATGTCTGACAAGCTTTTCTCTCTGCTCTGCAACTTCATAGTTTATATCATCTGCATGGGCTTTCAATTCGTCTATCTGTTCCTGAGTGACTTCAAGACCAAGTTCATTTTCAGCCTCTGCCAATGCTATCCAGAGTTTTCTCCAAGTTTTAAACTTCATATCGGGAGAAAAGATATATTTCATTTCTTTGTCCGCATATCTTGATGAAAGCGGTGATTCATAAGTATCTCTCATTTAGTTATCCTCTTTCGGTCAAATTTTATTGCACATTGCACATTGCTAATTGCTAATTGTTCTCGTCTTTGCTTACACAAATGGGCTTGTCAAAGTCCACTCC
>ONIF01000087.1 GCA_900317795.1 uncultured Eubacteriales bacterium
GTGCCGTCAGGGTACAGGGAAGATGCCGAAAGCTATTTGAAAGGCTTTGAGAATATCGGACTTATTCTGTATGACGAGGAAAGGGGCTTTGCGTTTATCGAGAGAAATGCCAAAAATGCCACCGATTTCGGCATAAAACGAGAGGCAGCAATGGATTCTATCGTGTATTATCTGATTTAAGGAAGTGAAAGTATTGAGGGAGATAATTTTAGAAAAGCTGAAAGAGATTGAAGAAAGGGAAAATGTAAAAATTCTGCATTGTGCGGAGTCCGGAAGTCGTGCATGGGGATTTGCCTCGCCCGACAGTGACTATGATGTCAGATTTGTGTATATCAGACCAAAGGATTTTTATTTGAAACTCGAACAGACAAGAGATGTTATTGAATGGCAGGTAGATGAAGTTCTTGACATAAACGGCTGGGACATTCAAAAAGCATTAAGACTTTTGTATAAATCAAATCCGACATTGTTTGAATGGAACGGTTCACCGATAGTTTATAAAACGACTGATGAATGGGGGAGAGTGGCTGAAATCATCAACCGCTATTTTATCAAAAAATCGGGTGTATATCACTATTTAAGTACAGCTAAAGGCAATTACAGGGAATATCTGAAAGGCGAACAGGTCAGATTAAAGAGATATTTTTATGTATTAAGACCGATATTGGCTTGTAAGTGGATATTGGCAGAGGGTACACCGCCGCCCATGCTTTTTTCGGAACTCGTTGAAAAATATTTGGAAGATGAGTTAAAGCCCGATGTTGAAAAATTGGTTGAGATAAAAATGAAGTCCCCCGAAATCAGCATGGGGGACAGGATTGAAAGCCTTAACGAGTATATAGAAAAAAGTATTTCCGATATAGAAAGACAGCTTGAAAATATGCCGTATGAAAAAGAGAGAAATTGGGAAGAATTGAATAAAATATTCTTGTCAATGTTTTGAAAGTGTGATATGATATAAATATCAAATGTCATGGAGGTTTTTATAAATGGAACAGTATAAAAAAGAGTTTATTGAATTCATGGTGGATTGTCAGGTATTGAAGTTTGGCGACTTCGTGACAAAGAGCGGAAGAAAAACTCCGTTTTTTGTCAACACGGGCTTTTACAGAACAGGGGCACAGCTCCGCAGACTCGGACAGTATTATGCAGAGGCTATCAACAACACTTTCGGCTTGGATTTTGATGTACTTTTTGGACCTGCTTATAAAGGAATACCGCTTTCGGTTGCGGCAACTATCGCAATAAGTGAGAAGTTTAACAAAGATATCAAATACTGCTCAAACCGCAAGGAAATCAAAGACCACGGTGACAAGGGCATACTTTTGGGAAGTCCGATTTCTGATGGCGATAAAGTTGTTATCATAGAAGACGTTACAACCGCAGGTACTTCAATAGAGGAAACCTTGCCGATAATAAAGGCACAGGGAAACGTTTCACCCATAGGACTTGTAGTATCCGTTGACAGAATGGAGAGAGGTAAGGGTGAAAAGAGTGCGTTGAGTGAAATTGAGGAAAATTATGGCTTGAAAACAACGGCAATCGTAACAATGGGCGAAGTGGTTGAACATCTCTATAACAAGGAATACAAAGGAAAAGTTGTTATTGATGACAAACTGAAAGCAGCTATTGACGATTACTACGCACTGTATGGTGTAAAATAAGAGTGGAGTGTGGAGAGTGGAGAGGGCTATATTCAACTCCACTCTCCACTCTTAACTCTCCACTCTGTTTCAAATTCCTATTAAATTTCGTGCAATTCCCCAAACTATGAACAGAATAAGAAAAGATACTTCTACAAAGGTGTTTACAGCGGAAAGCCTGTAAATGCCTGTTTTTATATATTTGAGAGAAGTGCTTGCAAAGGCTGTAATGAAAAATATGATTATCAGAGGGGCAAAGAGATTTGCCTGAATAAATGCATTGAAGTCGAGGCTGAGGAGTGCCGTCATAGCGTGAGTAATGCCGCAGCCCGGACATCTCAGACCTGTTATTTCATGGAATACGCAGGGAATGCCCCTGCCCAGAAGTTTTACAATGACGGCATATAAAAGTCCCGAACATACAAAGAGAGCTGCCACAAGGACAACTCTCTGAATACGTTTTTTAATTTCTCTGCTCATTATTTCATTGTGCTGTTTGCAGGAACAATTTGATTGATTTCGTTCTGAACAAGTGCAACGAGAACAATCGGGATAAGGAAGCCAAGAACCATGTACATAATCTTGTTGTCAGCAGTAGGCATACCTCTCTGTGACTTGATGTTGTTGAGGTTCTGGTCAGCGGACATACCGAAAAGAAGATAGCCGACATAGGGGAAGAAAAGAGAGATTACAACGATAAGTACAGGGTCAAGACCTGCACCCGAATGTCCCTCATTTTCAAGACCGGTAGCTGTCTGATAGAGCCAGTAAAGAGGATATATACCGCAAGTTACCAAGCCGAGAATAATAACCATAGCAATACTGCGATTTTGAAGCATAAATAACATCTCCTAAAAAATATTTACAAGAAGATTATATGATATATGTCAAAAGATGTCAATATTTGAAAGAGATTTTTTAATAAAAACGTGTTTTTATCCTATTTTTTCAAATCTGGGGACAAGTTTTCCATTAACTTCCACAAACTGATAAAACATAGAAGCCGGTCTTGCCCATACTTTGTGTTCACCGAAAAGCTCTCTGTATATTACCAAATCTTCCATAGTTTCGGTGTTTTTGGCTATGCAGATGAATTCATATTCACCGCCCTTGAAGTGACGGTATTTTCCGGGAACGTTCCATTCGGGGAGTTTCGGTTCGGGCTGTTTTTCCTCGACAGGTTGAGATTTTTCGGGCTGAGTTTCGACGGGCTGTTCAACGGGTGTATCACTGCTGTTGATAAGGGGTTGAGGTCTGCCTCCGTCGGTGAGGACAAGCACCATTGTGCCATGTGCAGGAATGTCTATATGCACTCTGTTTCCGTGAACATCATAGCTTGTATATCCGTTCATTACGTCATACAGTTTTGCACCACCGTCTGTATTGAAATCAAGACCGAAGTTATTTCCCGTGAGATTGAGTGCGATGTAAACCGTTTCGCCCTCGAACTGACGTTTAAAAACAAGCTGTTCATTTCTGATAACGACATTCTGATAACTGCCGTATTTAAGTGCTTTAAAAGTTCTTCTGACAGCACCGAGCTTGCAGACATGACGGTAAAGGTCATTTTTCTGTATATCTTCGACATTCACACACGGGCGAAGTGGTGCATCATAATCCACGTTGTTTTTCTGACCTTTAATGCCCCATTCACTGCCGTAGTAAACACTCGGTACACCCGGCATGAAATATGCGACAGAAAAGGCATTTTTCACATTGTCAAATTCTCTTATGGTGCTTGCAACTCTGTTGACATCATGGTTATCCACGAAATTATATGTGTAGATATTTCTGTATATACCACCGTTTTCAAACTGCCTTCTGAGAGAATGGGCGATTTCAAAATAGTTGTGGTCATTGTGTGAAGAATAAATTCCCTTGTAGCATTCATAGTTGGTGCAGGAGTCGAGTATATCGGGATTGGCAATTCTGTTATAGTCACCGTGAATAATTTCGCCCATAAGCCAGAAATCCTTGTCCATGCCTTTGCAGAAATGCTTCAGTTCTCTGAGGAAATCCAAATCCATGCAGTATGCGACATCAAGTCTTAAACCGTCTATTTTAAATTTTTCTTTCCACATTTTGACAGCGTCAAATATATGTCTTTTCACATCGGGGTGACGGAGATTAAGTTTTACAAGGTCATAATTGCCTTCCCAGCCCTCGTACCAGAAGTTATCGCCCCAAGGGCTTCTTCCACCGAAGTCTATTCTCTGAAACCATGAGCAATAGGGGGAGGACTGACCGTGTTGCTGAACGTCTTTGAAAGCCCAGAAGCCTCTGCCGACGTGATTAAAAACACCGTCAAGTACGACTTTTATGCCGTTTTCATGCAGAGCGTTGCATATTTTTTCAAAACTCTCGTTATCGCCAAGACGGTTATCTATATGATAATAGTCGTTGGTATCATATCCGTGAGTAGTGGACATGAACACAGGACCGAAATAAACGGCATTGACATTCATTTCTTTCAGATGAGGGATAAAGTCAATCACCTTGTCAAGCCTGTATTCTTTTTTACCGTCATTTACTTTTGGAGCTCCGCAGAAGCCCAACGGATAAATATGATAAAATACCGATTCATTAACCCAATACATAAAAAATTCTTTCCTTTCTCTTTTTTTAAAAAATAGACCTTGACTATAATATCATATTTTGTAATAAAAATCAAGAGAAAAAAAGTGTTTTTTTGTGATTATCTACAAAATACGACAAAAAACACTTTATTTTTCCAAAAAAGTCGGTTCTATTCGATTTAAAATAAAGGAAAATTTGAAACTTGATGTTCAGTTATCTTCTTCATTTTCCTCAAAGAGCTTATATTGTGACTTGCCGTGTCTTTTTACGTAGTAAAGCATTTGGTCTGCCCTGTTGAGTGCAGTTTCAAATTCCTCTTTTGAGCCGCCCATAAATTGTGCTATTCCGATAGAGCATGAAATTTTTTTCTCGTCGGGAATATATATGCTTTTTTTAAGTTTTGAGCTGATTTTTTCTACAAAACCGTCACTGATTTCTCTGTATATTTGTTTTGCAAATTCAACTCCGTCTTGCGAGTTTTTGTTATAGAGGAGAATGATAAATTCATCTCCGCCATATCTTACGGCAAGTCCGTTTCCCTGTGACATACGTTTGACAAGCTTTGCAAATGAAACAAGCACAAGGTCACCTATTTCATGTCCGAAAGTATCGTTATAGTATTTGAAGTTATCGAGGTCAATATAGAGGAGTACGTTGGTTTTAATATTTTGCTGTGAGCATATCATTTCAATTTGTCGGCTGAAACCGTTTCGGTTGGTAATGCCTGTAAGGTGGTCTGTAACGGCAGAGCGTTCAAGTTTTCGGTTCATGTGTTCTATCATAAGTCTGTTGTCTATTCTTCTTATTGTTTCGCAGAATTGAATAAATGCAACTTTTAATATCATAAGGTCGTCACTGTTGAGGAGGAAACGGTTGGATAATGTACGTCTTTTTACTCTCACATATCCGAGAAAGACGGTTTCCGTACCCGATTCTTCAATAATGGGTATTCCTATCATTGTCATAATCGGCTCATTAACGAAATTCATGACAGGCAGAAACTGATTAAAATTCTTATCTGTACGGTTGGAAAGAAAAGCCTGTTTATAGGAGTGGAAAAAGTCAAATATCATGTCAAATTTTTCATCGGGCAATTTTATGGAGCTGTTTTCAATCATGGATTCGGATTTGTTGTTTTTACGACGGAGAATGATGATTTCATCTATGTTATAACTGTTTTTGATAACGGCTGAGGTATTGCGGTAAAGGTCATTGACCGACATATTTTCAAAGCTGACAGCCTCCTGCAGGGCAGTAAGGAATTTGATATCCTTTTCACGTTTATCAAGCTGGATTTGAGCTGCCGCATGGCGGGTAATCTGCCTTATTTTTTCAATGGGCAGATTATCCTCTTTTTCCATGATAGGCTTGGTATCACGGGTATGATTTTCCTTAAAATAAATCAATTTTTGTTTTTTGCGTTCCAGCTGTTCATGTTCGCAAAACTCTATGCCGTCATTGACAGCTTTATCCGCTTCATCATACATTCCCTGTTTAAAATACAGTTCGGCAAGTTCCGTATAATATATCGGCAGTACAAAAAAAAGAGCATTATGAGCGGTTTGGGTTTTTTCTTTGGCTTTTGCAAATTCCGCAAGGCTCATTTTATCATTGTTTTCGTAATGGTAAAGCATTCCCTTTAAAAGGTGATATAACATAAGGTCCTCGTCCCATGTACCGTCGTTTACATCTTTAAGAACAAGTATCGTATGTTCCACGAGTATTTCCATTTTACTCAGAAAATAATAACTGTTGTAATATTCTTTTTGATAATAGCAGCTTAATCCTATGATTGCATAGAGTTTTACGGTACTGCATGAACGTATGGAAATATACTTCATTTCTTTCATCATTTTCAGAATAAGTTCCACAACAGATACGGCTTTTTGATAATTTTCCGACACAAAATGCAGCATGGCAATATTATAAAGTGAATTCATAACATCGTCGGCTTCTTCAAGTTCTGTAAGATTAAGTACGCTTTGCGTCAGATAGGAATGAGCCGTTTCAAAGTCCTCAAGTATAATGCTGTTATAGCCCAGACCTGCAAGCATATGGGATTCTCTGAGAGGATTGGGTCTTTTTAATACGGCAAGTCTTTTTTTATACATTTCCCTTACAAATCTGTGATAGCCTGCACGGGAGTATAATATGATATTTTTCATATATGCATTCATCAAAAAGTTATCATTGGCTATTTCCGTTCCGAGCTGTATGCCGAGTTCAAAATAGTAAGGCTTTTTGATTCCAAGTGCAATATCGTGTATAGTATCCTTGTCGTTTTCAAAGCCGAATACATATATATAAGCGAGGAAATTGAAAAAGCCGTAATTTTTCGCCTGTTCAATCACATAGTCGTCACATTTATAATTAAAGTCATAATCAAATATATCCTTGCCGATACCGCAATAGTTAGACCACATAATCACTTTTGCCTTGCAGGCAAGGAAACCGTCATTCATTTCATTGGCGATTTCAATGCATTTTTTACAGCACTTTATGACAGCGTCGGAGTGTGCGGAAATCATTCTCACTCTTGCGGATATGTAATAATACGTATAACGCATATATCTGTCCTCACTCAGATGACATTTCATATTGGAGAGTTTGTCACACATCACAAGTGCTCGGTCAACTTTTTTAAAATCCATATTGATCAGCACGGCAAGCATAATAAATTTGATTTGCTCGCTTTTTTCAAATCTGACGGTTTTTTCATCTATACGGCTCAATATATTATTCATATAATAATAGGCATCTTCAAGAGAGAATGTATAATACATATTTCTGAGTTTGAGGAAATAGGAATTTTTATATTTTTTATCAAACCAAAATTCGTCTTGTACGTCCATAGTTCTTTCCGTATCAAGTTTGCCCCATTCAAGCTGGAGGTCTTGATTGGAAACAGACTGAAGCAACTCGTTCCATACCTGTTTTTTATAGTCCGTCATAATAAATTCATCGTTGTACATCAAAATAGCGTGAATATTGATTGACTGTTCTATAATTGATTTAAGCAGTTTGATAGTGCTGTATGGTGCAAGATGTAATTTTGATATAATGAGTATGAGATGATGTTCCTTTGATATGTATTCAAGTATTCCAAGTATATTCTGCATCATTCTGTAAGTTTCGTACTGTATTTCAAAATACATTACGTCTTCTTTTCGATAGCAGAAATCATCACGTATCAAGCTTGCAAGAGTTTCTATATGCATGGAATAAACATTGCATTTTCTGAGAAAGTCCTCAGCGGTCATAATATCT
>ONIF01000290.1 GCA_900317795.1 uncultured Eubacteriales bacterium
ACTCTCTTTCTTATATCCTGCTTCATCTCGCGGCTTACATCGCCCACGCATTTATACTGCGGGTACATTTTATCGACTATGCGGCTCCTTATAAGGTTTCCGGCAATGGTCGATATAGGCGTAACAATACAATAAAAATAATAGTTTCTGAAAATAAAGAGAAGTATTATCTGGAGCACACTTCCGGCAATGGTGAGCACCGACAGCACATTAGTGGTGACATCCATCCTCTGCGACGCCGCCAGAAGCGAGGTCTTATAAGCATACAGGAAATAGCTCACGACCGTGTTGAAAAGCGAGATCAGATATAAAACATAGATATTTGTATCCGTAGGTATATCGCCGTGTATAACATATGTGATGAACGGCGTGAACAAAAGTCCGAGTATCAGTATTACGGTACCTATCACCCTGTAGATCTTTTTATAAAGATTGAGCAGCGCACAGACAGTGGCATCGTCATTTTTCGCTATAGGCTCATACATGGAAAATACCATCGCGGAGCCCACGCCCAGCTCGGCAAGTGAAAGTACCGATAAAACGGAGGTGAACAACCCGTTCAGTCCGAGATAGAGCACTCCGACGGTGTATATTATTACAGACCTTGTCACAAACGGCAACAGCATCGAGATCATTTTATTCACCAGTGATGCATATATATTCCTTTTCGCATTCTGCGTCCTTGTGCCTGCCATTCTGATACTCCCCCTCGTTTTTTATAGGCTCTTACGCCTTGATCTACACATAATTATTCTTATAACATTATAGCATTGCAGCCTCTTTTTGTCAAGCATACTTCAAACCCCCGATCGTGTCAAGTAGTTCTGGGGAAAAAATTTTAAACAGCTTTTAATCTGGCGAAGGATCTAAGCATAACTGTTGTTCCGGTAATTTTGCTATAACACAAACCGGTATTTTTGCTCTCTCCCTCAAAGATACTCCAATCGTGATTGCCTCCAAATACTGCCTTTATCTGCTCATTGGCATATTTGTTGTATATTTCAAATCCGTTTCTTTTGGATCTGTAATCTTTTTCTCTGTCTGTCTTTCTCCTCGATACCCGTATACTTTTTGCTGTTACCCTGCCACCGTTTTCTTCGTACACCCGCAGCATTGCCATTTTACTTAATCCTTCTTTGCTCCACGCTATCGGACTCCTGCTCAAACGTTCCGATAATACATGACTGATAAGCGGCTCTGTGCAGCTCCCGCAATGCTCTCCCTTTAACCGCTCTACAATTGATTCCCAATTGTTCTGAAAATAGCTTAATAGCTGTTCCAGCTTCTTTTTATCTTTTTCATCCTGTCCTTTTTTGATGGCTGTACAGTATTTCGTAAATCTTTCTATGTCGTTTTCTCTTACTGATCTTCTCAGGTTTCCGGCATACACCGATGCTCCTTTTATCCTGAATAACTGTTTAAAGTATTTTTCTAAATGAAATCCATCCATCACTAATACCGCTTCCGGCATTAATGCGCCGAGCTTCTTTATCCAGTTCCCGCCATCTGCGTGGATAACTACCCTCTTTACTGCCGACATATCATATTTCCTGTATA
This sequence comes from uncultured Eubacteriales bacterium, assembly GCA_900317795.1. Classification (GTDB taxonomy): domain Bacteria; phylum Bacillota; class Clostridia; order Oscillospirales; family Acutalibacteraceae; genus UBA1213. The sequence goes on from ONIF01000290.1 coordinate 1,558, forward strand.
CTGCCGCAACCACATTCTCGATAAATGCATTTATCTCCATTCCATATCCCTGGAAATGTAACGGCGACTTTGTTCTATGTCTTCTGTCGTTTGATATATCTATTCCTTCTGTAACTGTTACCAACGGAACCATTGCGCTTTGTTTCGGTCTTAAATGAACATGATCTTCATCTGCAAATATATGCAGCTCCGAAGGCGTATGACTTTCTCTTGTGATCTCTGTAACTACATCCCTCATCGAAAGCAACTTGTTATTAACAGTCTGACGGCTTACATCTATCCCTACAACATCCACCGATTTCTGCATCGACATTGATGCTGTATTATGTACCAACTCCGCGCATAATTCCTTTGTTAATCTTTCAAACGGCTCTATACCTATGAGTTGATCTGTAATATATGCCTTGGTTCCGTCTTTAAACTCAAAATACGTCCTACTGTATTTCAGCTCACCAATAGATGTAACAACAGTTCTGGGAACATTTCTTGCTTTTACGGTTATCCCGTCCTGCTTTCTTTCGTGTTTTGCACTTAATATTGCTGAGTCCATTTCATGTATTGCAGCAGCAAGAAGCTCCAAAGTTCCTTCTTTCAGTATAGATAAAATGTCCTCTGCTGTCTTGCCAATTTCAGAAATTCCGTTTTTTTCGATATTTTTTGAAATTTCCTCTACCACTTTTACTGCAACTTGTGTTATAATAGAATTCATGGGGAACACCTTCCTTGATATGTTTTTTTGTTTTGTTAGTGATATTATATCACAAATCAAGATTGGTGTTCCTCTTTTTTTATCCCAGAATTATTTTACACTAACTCAAACCCCCATGAGCATTTGGATTTTTCTTTTTTATTTTCAGAAAAAGCTTTTTTACTGTTGAAATCAACAAAAAAATATGTTATAATAGAGTTTAACATATAGAATGTGACAAAAACATTAGTTTCCAAGCGCGAAAAACATTAACGAGGTACGGCATGAAAAAACTCAAGCATTATATCAACAAATTAAAAGAAGCCGGGATCTCTTTGAGAGCCACTCATATCATAACGACTGTTGTGATAGCACTGATAACCACGGCGATCTTTGTCATGACATTTTTGTCGTCGCACACATTGTCTGATCTGTCCGACGCGACTGATAATTACATCGTGATGCACGAAAATGCCGAGGCTCTTATGAACGCTTCGGATTACCTTACACAGGAGGCTCAGCTATTTTCAATATCACACGATCTGGCGAACCTGGATAACTATTTCAAAGAGGTCAATGAGAACAAGCGCCGCGAAAACGCCGTAAAGACCTTGTCAGATATCGAGGGTGATTCCGCGGCTCTGCATCAGCTTGAGCAGGCGCTCCAGGCGTCCGTTCATCTGATGGATCGCGAATACTACTCGATGCTGCTGGTCCTGGAGGGTATCAGCTC
>ONIF01000015.1 GCA_900317795.1 uncultured Eubacteriales bacterium
GGATTACGGCATTTATTATTATACCAACGACAGAAACAGTTGTGAAATTAATCTGTTGGTTGATGACGGAGAAAAAGTTATTCCGGTAGAAGTCAAGGCGGAAGAAAATCTCAGAGCAAAGAGTTTGAAGATGTACAGAGAGAAATATGCTCCGGCAGTTTGTGTCAGAACATCTATGACAAATTACAGAAATGAAAATAACGGACTTATCAATCTTCCTCTTTACTGTATAACAAATTGGATTTGATGCGATATAAAAAAATTTCTGAAAATTTCCCAAATAGCAGGGAGTAAAAAATTGACCTCCGCAAGAGGTCGCAAGCTCAGATTTTGTCAATACATTGTATTAACAAAATCGGCTTGGCGGTGAAATCTCCCCACTCCCCTTTTTAATTTCAAAATCGCTGCACTCACAAAAAATATAAAATTCAAATTTCAGAATAATAGAAAAATACCCGTAGGAAATATTTTTTAAAACTTTTCAGCTTGTAAAAAAATTATAATGGCTCGGTTCGAGAGGGCAACTTGCTGAATTGTATGATAGGCATAAGCAAACATATACTGCCTGACAACAATGACATATTCAAAGAATTCAAAAACTCCATAATGGAGCATTTGCAAAATTGATTTGTTGGTTGATGATGGAGAGAAAGTTATTCCGATAGAAGTCAAGGCAGAAGAAAATCTCAAAGTCAAAAGTTTGAAGATGTACAGAGAAAAATATGATTAGGCAGTTTGTGTCAGAACGTCTATGGCAAATTACAGAAACGAAAATAACGGACTTGTCAATCTTCCACTTTACTGTATAACAAATTGGATTTGATGCGATATAAAAAAATTTCTGAAAATTTCCGAAATGGCTTTGGAATTGTCAATATTACTTGACACAAAAAAGTCAAATTATTTTTACAGTTAAGCGGACAACTTGCAGCCGAGATAATATTGTCTGCGTTTGAGCATAGGAGGAAGTCCGCCGTTTGCAGAACAGATACGTCTGTTATTCCAATAACTCATATAATATCTGAAAATCATAGATTTGAGCTCCGATATCGTATAATTGCTTGATTCTCTTTTTCTGCTGTAAAACAGTTCTTCCTTCATCCTTGCCCACATACTTTCACAGCGTGCATTATCGTGACATCTTCCGCCGGCACTGTTCATACTCTGTCGGATGTGATATTTGCTGACGGCAGTACGGTATTTTTCGCTTGTGTACTGACTTCCACGGTCGGAGTGTATGACGGCTCCGCAAAGTCCCGAATAGCTCGTGAACGCATTTTTCAGGGTTTGAACACATAATTCCGCTCTCATATGATCAGCCATTGAAAGACCTAATACAGCCGCATCAAAACAGTCAAATATCGCCGAAACATAGAGTTTTCCGTCTTTGGCAGAAATTTCCGTAATATCTGTAATACACTTTTCAAGCGGTTTTTCTGCTTTGAAATCACGCTCTATCAGATCATCTGATTTCATTGCTTCTTTGTCGGCTTTGGTGATACCGTTGGGTTTCCTTTTCGGTTTATGCAGCAGTCCGACCTGTTCCATTATCTTTCTGACGGTTCCCTCACTCGGTATTTTTACGCTGTCACCAAATTGTAATTTCAATGCCATATACATTCTCTGCCTGCCATATGTATCATTGCACTCATCTTCGGCTATGATCTCTTTCATCATACAAACAAGCTTTTCATATTTCCACGGTTTCTTTTTGTTTTCAAGATAATTATGGAACCCCTGGCGACTCACACACAGTACTCTGCAATACATCGATATTTTTCCCTTGATACGGCCGCCTTCTGTCTTGATGTCTATGAACTTCATCCGTTCATTTTTCCCGACTTCCGACGGCTCGCTGCGAAAAAAGCAGTTGCCTCCGCCAGTATTTCATTTTCTTCCTGCAGACGCTTGTTCATTTTCTCAAGTTCTTTATTTTTCTTTCTGAGCATTTCCAATTCTTCCGCCATATTCATTGCACTTTCGGGGGTACTGTTTCCTGCTCCAAGGTATATTTGTCCCTGTTTTGCCTTTTTTCTCCAACCTGACAGCGTTCCACTCGGTATCCCTAATTCTTCTGCCGCTTCCCTGGCTTCTATTTTGTACTCCTTACTGTATCTTCTCTGTTCTCCCATCTTTGACACAACCTTTCTTGTTTTTTATATTTTATTGATTCGACTTCGTTGTGTCAAGTTTTATTATACAACATCAGTCCAAGTGGTGCACCAAATTTGACACGAGAGAGATTCAGATAAGCACGGAGCTTGGTTATTATTTTTGCTATATCGGGAACTGTGGGATTGTTCATTGTATTATCCTTTCGGAAGAAGCTACTGTGGATGACTTTAGAAGTAGCTGTGTTTATCATTAACCTTATTCAGCTTGAAAAACAGTATGCGATTTTCTTTGAGCCTCAGGTAAAGACTGCGCTGATCTCACGCTGCCGTGATCGTCAGAGCGGTGGTCTGGGTAATTTTATTGAAATTCTGGAGCTGATGATCTCACATGTGCGCCCCGAATGGGAAGAGATAAGCTATCAGATCATTGAGGAAACCGGAAGGATACTCCACGACCACACGGAGGAGATTCAATCGTACACCTCTATCAAGCCGTCCAGATATGACAGCATCGGGAATGAGGAAGAAGAAAATATAGAAAGTGTAGTTAATGCAGTTAACGTGCCCACAACTGATTCAAAGCATGAACTCATTGATGTTTCTGCGCTTACGACAGTCAACCTTGACATGGCACTTCTCAACGATGCATTAAGGCACAAGATGAGTATGTAAAACACGAATTAATTGCGAGAGCCGGCTTAGGTCGGCTCTGTTTTTATTTTCGTCATCACCGAACATTACCGATTATCACGCTTGGTTTTCTCAATTTGAAAGCGGTTGGATTTTTGCATTTGCCGCTTTCAATGGGATTTTTATCTTTTTGTTTATTCGGATTTGGAATTATTGGTCGGATTTATCTTGTTTTGCCGCTTTAATTATGGGGGTTTTTCTCGATTTGAGTGCGGGAGCACAGGATTATTCTATCAATCACTTAAAATACCTGTCCAAATCCTCACATATCTTCTTTTCGCCCTCGATTGCCTCTTCCATACTATCAGCAGTAACAGAAAGATAAGTTTTGAGCTTTGGCTCTGTACCTGACGGACGGACAACAACAGAGCAATTCCCATCAAGCAGGAATTTCAGTACATCAGACTTCGGCAGACCGTCAAGACCGGGAGCATAATCAAGCACCTTTTCGACCTTTCTGCCGCCGATGGTTTTGATATCACCACGGAAATCCTTCATAATGCCCTGCATCTTTGCAAAACCGGCAGAACCTTCAAATTCGTAGAAATGCAGCGTGTTCAGACAATAGCCGTACTTTTGATACAATTCTTCCAACTTGTCAATAAGACTGATGTCTCTTGTCTTGTAATAAGCAAACATTTCGCAGATGAGGAACGCACCGTCAACAGCATCCTTGTCACGGACATAGCCGCCGCTGAGATAGCCGTAACTTTCTTCCATGCCGAAAATGTAGCTGTCTTCCTTGCCCTGCTGCTCCAGTACACCTATCTGCTCACCAATAAACTTGAATCCTGTCAGCACATTAACTGTACGCACACCATAGTCAGCAGCGATTCGCTCTGCCATATCAATCGTAACAATAGTTTTCATAAACACCGGGTCTTCCGGCATTGTGCCGTTTTCGATACGCTTTTTGCAGATATAATCAAGCAGGAGCATACCCGTTTCGTTGCCCGAAAGGAGCTGATAATCACCCTTTGGTGTCTTTACTGCGATACCCACACGGTCGCAGTCGGGATCGGTAGCAAGCAGAAGATCGGCATTATACTTCTGTGCATATTCCATGCCGAGATCCATTGCTTCTCTTATCTCGGGATTAGGGAAGGGGCAGGTAGTGAAATTGCCGTCCGGCTCTTCCTGCTCTTTTACTACAGTTATATTTGTGTAGCCGCTTTCCTTAAGTGTGCGGAGAACGGGCTTTAACCCTGTGCCGTGAAGCGGAGAATATACAATAGCAACATTCTTGTCTATCTTATCGTTTTCCGAAAGTACGGACTGCTTCTTGACCTCTTCAACGAAATCGGTGTAGATATTCTCACTGATATATTCGATCATTCCGTTCGCAATACCATCGTCAAAGCTGCTTGTCTTTACATCGGCGAATATATCCAGCTTTTCGATCTCGGAAAGAATTGTCTTTGCTGCCTCAGTTGTGATCTGACAGCCGTCTGCACCGTAGACCTTGTAGCCGTTGTACTTTGAGGGATTGTGCGATGCGGTTATCATAATGCCTGCCACACAGTTCAAAGCTCTGACAGCATAGGAAAGGCACGGTGTCGGCATAAGCTCAGTATAAATATATACCTTGATGCCATTTGCCGCAAATACACCGCTTGCAACCTTTGAAAACAGATCGGATTTTATTCTTGAATCGTAGCTTACAGCTATTTTTCTGTCGCTTTCAGCATAATTCTTTATTACATAATTCGCAAGTCCCTGTGATGCCTTTGCAACAGTATGTATATTCATTCTGTTTGTGCCTGCACCGATAACACCACGCAAACCGCCTGTACCGAATGCAAGGTCACGATAAAAAGCATCTTCTATTTTTAATTTATCCCCTGCAATAGCGGCAAGTTCCTTTTCAACATCACTGTCGCCCTTTGCGAGCTTGCACCAACGCTTGTATTCCATCATATAATCCATAATATTTCCTCCCATATTACAACATCATCCTGAGCGAGGTATCTTAAGGATTCCCCACTCAGGAATGACAATTTAACAACTCACATTCAATAGCGAAGCCTTGCCGTGAATGTGCATTTCTACCGAATCAGCCGGAACAAAAATGCAGTCGCCCTTGAAGAACGGCAGAGCCTCATCATCATAGAAAATAACACCGCATCCGCCGACACAAAGCAGAACATTAAATGAGGTGCTGCCGACCTGCATAGTCACCATATTCTGATTAGTTTCCGTGTTCAGCATGATACGCTCAACCTGAAAATACTTGCAGCGGCAGAGAAGCTCACTTGCCCAGCCCGGCTGATATTTCAGCACTCGCATAGGCTGTCGGGGACTTGCACTGCTGTCAAGATTTGCGACCTCAAGTGCCTTATCAACGTGAAGCGGTCTTTTCTTTCCGTTCTTGTCGATACGGTCATAGTCGTAAAGGCGGTAGGTCAGATTGGAGTTTTCCTGTATTTCAGCGATTAGTGCACCTGCACCGATAGCGTGTATCGTTCCTGCCTCAATATAGAAAACATCGTCCTTCTTTATATTGACCTTTTGCAGGTATTTTTCCAGTTTGCCGTTTTCAATAGCTGTCCTTATTTTATCACGATCTGCCTTGTGGTGCAAGCCGTAAACCAGCTTTGCATCCGGTGCGGCATCAAGGACATACCACATTTCCGTTTTGCCGAGCTGTCCGTTTTCGTGCTCCTTTGCATATTCATCATCGGGATGCACCTGTACGGACAGGTCTTTCTTTGCATCAATGAATTTGATAAGTATCGGCAGCTCTGTTTTGTTTTCCGGGTGTGTACCCATAAATTCCGGGTGAAGTTTAAGCACTTCCGGCAACGATAACCCTGAGAATACACCGCTTACTACTGTACTCGGACCGTCCGGATGAGTTGAACATTCCCATGTTTCAGAAAGCGGAGACAGAGGAATGTTCTTTCCGAAATCGTAATTCAGCCGATCTCCGCCCCATAGATAATCCTTGCCGACCGGCTTCAAAAGGAATGGCTTGTTTATCTTATCCGAGAGGAAATTTCTGTTTATCCTGTACATTGATATCCTCCCCGAGCTGTACCTCGATAAGTTGCAGCTCTGTTACAGCAAAAACGGTATGACGGCAGCCTGCCTGCATCGTTACAACATCGCCGACTGTGAATTCCTGCTCCATGCCGTCAACAATGGTCTTGCCCTGACCTGCGATACATACCCACACTTCATCACGGTTCTTGTGGCTGTGATAATTCATCTTGTTGCCGGGGTTGAGTGTTACCTTGATGGTCAGGCTCTTGTCCTCAATGTCAAGCACACGAAAGCTGCCCCATGACTTTTCGGCAAACATTATCTGCTGATCTATCTTATCAACGAATGGCTTTATATAACTCGACTGCTCCTTGTCGGAAACAAGTATGCCCTCGGGGCTTGCAGAAATAACCACATCATGCAAACCCATTGCAAGTATCGGAACATTAAGCTCATTGATGATATTGACTCCACTGCAATCCTCATTCATCATAGCGTCACCGATAGCACTGTCCTGCATAGCTTCGGTGAGGGTGTTCCATGTTCCGAGATCCTTCCACTGACCACGGAAACGCATTACCTGTATTTTATCTTCCTTTTCAACAACAGCATAGTCAAAGCTGATCTTTGTAAGTGTATCATACTTTGCAAAAAGGTCGCTGTAATCCGTAAAATCAATAAGCTCGTGGGCACGGTCAAGAACGTATTTCAGCTTGTATGCAAATACACCGCCGTTCCAGAGTGCGCCCTGTGCTATATAGCTTTCAGCGGTCTTTGTATCGGGTTTTTCTTTGAAAGTAGAAACGGCACTTACTTCATCCTTGCTGACAGGGATGATATAGCCGTACTTTTCGCTGGGATATGTCGGTTCAATTCCCATAAGAACAAGATTAGCTTCGCCCTTGTCAGCCTGCTCGCCGAGAGCCTTGAGTGCAGCAAAGTAATCATCCTCAACATAAGGATCGACAGGACAAACGACAACAGCCTCGTCCTCCGGCACACCAAGCACATCATGGAGATATGCAGTAGCGAGGGCAATAGCGGGGAAAGTATCACGACGGCAAGGCTCAACGGAAATGCCAACTTCATCACCAAGCTGATTATGTATAGCTGAAACCTGAGTTTTTGAGGTAGCTATTGTAACTTTCGCATCGCTGTCGATTTTCTTGATCTGACGATAGACGTGCTGAACCATTGATTCATACTGACCGTCATCGGTCTTGAATATCTTGATAAACTGCTTTGAACGGATATCATTTGAAAGCGGCCACAATCTTTTTCCCGAGCCGCCCGAAAGCAATACTATGTTCATGTTAGTTACCTCTCTGCTCTCATGGGATTGTTGAGGAAGTCCTCGTAGGAAAGACGGATACCCTCTTCAAGCTCAGTCTTGTATTTCCAGCCGAGAGTCTCTGCCTTTGATACGTCAAGCAGCTTTCTCGGTGTGCCGTTGGGCTTTGATGTATCCCAGCGAATTTCTCCTTTATAACCTATGACCTTTGCAACAAGCTCGGTCAGTTCTTTAATGGTCAGCTCCTTGCCTGTGCCGGCATTGACTGTTTCGTTACCGCTGTAATTGTTCATCAGGAATACACAGAGATTAGCAAGGTCATCAACATAAAGGAATTCACGAAGCGGCGAGCCGTCTCCCCAGCAGGTAACGAATTCCGCACCGCTTACCTTTGCTTCGTGGAAACGGCGGATAAGTGCCGGAAGTACATGGCTATGTGTGGGGTGGTAGTTATCATTCGGTCCGTAAAGGTTAGTCGGCATAACGCTGATATAATCTGTGCCGTACTGACGGTTGAGGAACTCGCAGTATTTCAGTCCTGATATTTTAGCAAGAGCGTATGCCTCATTTGTTTTTTCAAGCTCAGAGGTGAGCAGACAGCTTTCCTTCATGGGCTGCGGTGCCATTCTCGGATAAATACAGGATGAACCGAGAAATTCAAGCTTCTTGCAGCCGTTCTGCCATGCGGAATGAATGACGTTCATTTCAAGTATCATATTGTCATACATGAAATCGGCAAGCGCATTCTGATTTGCAATAATGCCGCCGACCTTTGCAGCAGCAAGGAATACATACTCCGGTTTTTCCTCTGCAAAGAATGCTTCAACAGCATCCTGTCTGCACAGGTCAAGCTCCTTGTGTGTGCGTGTGATAATATTCGTGTAGCCCTGTCTCTGGAGCTCACGGACAATAGCAGAACCGACCATTCCTCTGTGACCGGCTACATATATTTTTGCGTTTTTTTCCATCATAAAAATATCTCCCTCAAATTGACATCAGCTTTGCGGCAACCTCATCAGCACAGTCGTAAAACCCGGCGTAGCTGCCGTCAAGCCTGTCAAGTCTGTTTATAATTCCTTCTATATCGTGAAGATCATCCTGCGTTACCTCAACAGCAAGATGTTTTTCTTCGAGTATCTTTATTGTTGTCCTGTCTTCTAAAACACCGTCACGGCTGAAAAGTGCCATCGGCTTTTTTGCAAGCAGACATTCCGAAACAGTACCCCAACCGGCTTTTGTTATCACATAATCAGCGGCGGCAACATAGTCCTGTGTGTTTATCGTTGTGTAGGGTACGACTTCAACATTATTACCAGCTAACGGTACACCTTCGGTGGTGTAGAAATCAAAAGGAACATCACTGACATCTACTGGTTCTTTGAATTGCGCCGACATTCCGAGTGCAACAAAAACTATAGGACGGTTGTGCTTTGCTCTGATCTCTGAAACGGCTTTTTCATCAAATGATCTTGCTGTTACAGAAGTCTTTGTTTTTTCTGAGCCTCTCAGAAATTCAAGCATTTCATCATTATGCAGAGCGTAAAGCATTGTGTGTTTTATTCTGCCGTAATACCTTGCATAGGTTTGCCATATATTTTCTGGAAGAAACTCTCTGTAAAGTTCTGTCCATGTGAAATTACCCACATACAGAAGTGGTACATTAGCACGCTCACAGGCTTCTATGCTCCATATCGGCATATCACACAAAACGGCATCAATGCGTTTTTTCGTCAGCCATTCGGAATACTGCTTGGCTTTCTGCGGCAGCTCTGACAAATACTCTGTTGTAGCCTTTATCAAAGCATCAGTATCCACATCAAGTGTTCCGTCCTTGCATATCAGTCCGATATCTGTATGCTCTGCACAGAACTCAATCCGCTTATATTGCTCTGCCGTGAGCATCAATTCAAGATTTTGTTTTGCAAATTCAATATGCCGCTCACCGCAGACAACATAAACGAATGTATCATAGTTTTTTACAACCGATACTATAATCGGAATATTCCTTGCTATGTGACCGAAGCCATGATCGGATAGAAAGAAGCAGATGCGTTTCATTCAACTCCACTCTCCACTCTCAACACTCCACACTCATTTAAGTGCCTTTTCACGTTTAGCAAGCTCTCTGTCATGCTCCGCCATGATACGAACAAGCTCCGGATAGCTTGTTTTCTGCGGATTCCAGCCGAGAACGGTCTTTGCCTTTGTGGGGTCGCCCCAGAGGTTGTCAACGTCGGTCGGTCTGAACCACTGCGGATTAACGCAGACAAGCATCTTGCCGGTTTCAGCATCATAACCCTTTTCGTTGATGCCCTCGCCTTCCCAGCGGATGGTGATACCGTTTGCGGCGAAAGCCTTTTCTGTGAAATCACGAACTGTGTGCTGCTCGCCTGTTGCGATAACGAAATCCTCCGGTGTTTCGTGCTGGAGGATCATCCACATACACTCGACATAATCCTTTGCATAGCCCCAGTCACGAAGGCTGTCCATATTGCCAAGCTCAAGATGATCCTGCAAGCCCTCTGCGATACGTCCTGCTGCAAGAGTGATCTTTCTTGTAACGAAGTTCTCACCGCGTCTTTCGGACTCATGATTGAACAGGATTCCGTTTACAGCAAACATTCCGTAAGCCTCACGATATTCCTTTGTGATCCAGAAACCGTACTGCTTTGCAACTGCGTATGGGCTGTAGGGATGGAAGGGAGTTGTTTCTCTCTGGGGAACCTCCTCTACCTTGCCGAAAAGCTCGGATGTGGAAGCCTGATATACCTTTGTCTTTTTAGCAAGTCCGAGGATGCGGACTGCTTCAAGGATACGAAGTACGCCGATAGCGTCAACATCGCCTGAATACTCGGGAACATCGAAAGAAACCTGAACATGACTCTGAGCCGCAAGGTTGTATATCTCATCCGGCTGAACAATGCTGATGATGCGGACAAGTGAAGATGAATCGGAAAGATCACCGTCGTGGAGTGTGATAGCGTTCTTTGCAATAAGGTGGTCTATTCTTGCAGTATTGGAAATTGATGCACGGCGGGTGATACCGTGGACCTCGTATCCCTTTTCAAGCAGAAACTCTGCAAGATAGGAGCCATCCTGACCTGTGATACCTGTTATAAGTGCCTTTTTCATATTGATTCCTCAGCTTTCTGTAGATTTATTTTTTTGCTTTCAGAAATTATCGCATATTTCAAAAAATTATTTAAGTGACAATCTTGGTGTATCATAGCACAATCTTGGTTTTATTTTAGACGATATAAAAAATGGTAAAGTGTCCTCAATACAATTTGGTCACTTTACCATAATTTTCTGTATTCTCCGGGTGTGATGCCCTCTATTTTTCTGAACAATCTTGTAAAATAATTTGTGTCAGTTATCCCAATCTCACAGCCTACTTGCTCTATTGTTTTATCTGAAAAACGGAGTAACTGCTTTGCTGCCGTTATGCGTTTTTGCGATACATAGGCATTTATTGTTATGCCGTACTTCTCTTTGAATATCTTAGACAGGTAGTACTTGTCAATATAGAATTGTGCTGCAAGCTCATCAAGAAATACTCTTGCACTGTAGTTATTATCTAACCACGCTTTTATCGTAGACAGCTCACTTCGTTTTGGTGCGGATTGTGCTTTACCCGGATTCCATGATTTTGACATGATAAGTGTCAGAAGAGAAGAGAGCTTTTCATTGATTTTCATATCCCTTATGTAGTCATCGGATGATGCGATAGTAAAAAGATCGTCAAGCAAGTCTATGTATTGTTCCGGCTGTTCTACCGCAAAAGCAGGCTCACCGCCACGGCTGACATACTTATTGTAGACAGCAGACATTGACTGTCCGTCAAAATGTACCCATTTGAGTTTCCACAGGTCATCTGATGTTATATGAGCATATGGCTGTTTGCAGTCGATAAAGATGCAGTCATTGGGCTTCAGGGTGTATGTAATATCGTTATACTTTAGCTCACCTGAACCGGACAACACAATAAAGAACAAATAAGAGTCAAGACCGCTGCGGCTTTTCGTATGCGGTCTTTGTGCTTTTAACTCTCCGGTTTCCTGCAAGTACAGCAAAGATGACTTTGCAAATTCGGAAGGAGTATAGATTATTCGGTTGGATGAAACAGTATCTTCTGAAAACATCATTTGTTCCATTTTTCTATAATCCTTTCTGAAGTTTCGATGATAGTAAAAATAATTTTCATGATTTATGAAAAAATTTGACCTTTTTAGGTCAAATTTATCGTGTTTTAGAGGGACTTATGAAAGGGGTTAATAAATGCCAAAAGGATTTGAAAGAATATACAGCTTTTGTATCTATTGTGATTGTTTTTTCAAATCAACGGTATAAACCTTTCAAAAATAATTTTTAAAGGAGATTAAAAATCTATGAACAAAGTAATTAAACTCGGAATGTTATTCAATGAGGGCGAGGCTCCTGATTTCGGAAGTATTGAACAGAATCCCAGATATTCTGGTGAGTACTCTTTGCTTGCGGCTGATATCCCAAAACTGAACTCAATGCTGACAAGATCTTCTTGTCTGTCTTATCTTAGCAATACTGCTGATTTACCCATTATGTCCGGTTCAACCGCTTTAGTGCTTGATGAACCTGCTGTATGGAGATATCACACGGGTACTGACAGATGGTATGAGGTGGTAAAAAATTATGATTAACGAGAAAAAGCTGAAAAATATAATAAAGTTTGAAATTAAGGGTCCGGCGGCTCGCCGGTGGTATGAGGTGGTCTCAAATGGTTGATTTTGATATTGTAAAGTCTATGGAACATATCTGCAAATATTTAAAGCACAGAATCACCATTACTTCTGCCGCATCACCTTATTTATCATTTAATGCAAACCGAACTAAAATGCTGAATTACAAAATTTTCGGGAATACTGCAAACATAAATGGTAAGCTTGTTAATGTCGGAGATCTCGTTATTGATCCTGATAATCCTAATTATGGAAAATATAAGATCTCAATAACAGTCAATAACATAGAATATAATATTTTTCTGGATAAACCATTGAGAAAAAACGGAAACAATGTAGACTATATTGATTTTAAAAACAAAAAAATCTACAGAAAAGTTAGCTCAAAAAATCTTACCGGCAGTGAAGACAATTGGACTGCAAGTTCATCTTACCCGGGTGGATTTTTTATGAATTGGGCAAATCTTGGAGGTATTGCGAGGGGTGAATTTTTATGCAGCTCTGCACAATATGTAAGCAATTTGTCTGAATACCTGTATGGTACTTGTTTTTCCGACAATTCAATGAATATAAGAATAATGCAACCCGGAACATCGCTGCAGGATTGGAAGGTTTTTCTTTCACAGCGTTATTATTCCAATAATCCTATTGAAATACAATATACATCTGCTATTACATCTGTTCTATCCCTGAACTTACCGGAACTGTCAATTAAACGAGGCAACAATACCTTTTCCGTAAATACAGAAATCGCTCCATCAATGATAGAAATCGTAAGATAATATTCTAAAAAGTAACGGCAATACACCTAACCACGTATTGCCGTTGTTATTTATTTTTTATAATAATTTATAAATTCTATCGAAGAATTAATACCATAGTCCGAATACCTGAACTCATCATTTACCAAACAGATATTTTTATACCAATCATAAGTTGCTTTCATATTCGGCACATCAATGCCAACAAAATCAGCTATCTGACACAGTATGCTAAGTCCAAAGGGAAAATCTGCCGTAAAATATCTTGAATCAAAATCAGGTACATAACCGTTTTCAGTTTGTTTCATAGGACTGCTTAATCCTTTAAAACCCTTTATGCTTCTGATTTTAGCAGTTAATTCGGCAGGGGTATTGCTTTCATAATGCTGTTTCAACGGTTTTACATACGACAAATCGAAATCAGTCAGCTTTGAACAGATCTGTTGTACTTCATCATCGCATTTAAAAATCAATTCTGATGTTTTGTCATTCCATTCTTCATAGAATAATGGATTCCTGTCGTATGCTTTTCCTTCAATATAATCCTCAAACAAACATCTGAGCCTTACAGTATGAAGAATCGGGTTGGAGGGTGTTAATGTGAGGTTCAGATAGTCCGGCAACAACGAACTTTTTATTTCCAATAAATCTTCTATCAGACTTCTGCACTCTTCTCCATATTTTTTAGGGAGAGAAGCAACAAACAGCTCGTTCCGATATCCTGTGGCAATAACCGTTTCACCATATCTCAAAAGTCTGGCAACACTCGGAACTCTCTGTAAGCCAAACACTATCGCACCTTTTTCTATGCTTTTTGCAAAGGCACACTCTCCTCCGCCTGTTCCGGGAATCAGGCATATCTTAACACCGTCTCTTACAAATTGATATATTAGCTCTGAAAGCATCTGCATACAATATGCCGGCATAGTGATAATTATTAATTCAGCATCAGAAAAAGCTTTTTCAGGATCGTTGGTTGCTTGATATATACTACCGCTATGTATTATTTCTCCATTTTCATTCTGTATAAACAGCTGTTTTTGTATTTTTTCAGGCTTAGATCCGTACATTGTTACACGATTATTCTTTTCTGCACAATGTACAGCCAATTGTGTACCTATATTACCACAGCCTACAATGGTTATATTCATTACTTTCACCACAACTATAATATTTGAGTTTGAGAATGTAATTTAATACAATTCCTCTTTCAAAGCTTCAATCAACACATCATTATTCTCAGTATTCCTTACAGCTAATCTGAGATAATTTCTGCCGTTTGTTTTGGTTGTAAGTTCCTTTATAAGAATGTTGTGCTTAACAAGGAGTGTTTTCAGCAATTCTTTCGGGGAAATATCCGCATTAAGTTCGACCATTACATAATTTGCCTGTGATGGGATTACTCTTATACCTTTAATTTCTGAAAGTTTCTGCTCAAATCTTTTTCTTTCGGCTCTGATCTGTACAAGTGCTGCTGCATAATCCTTCTTATACTTTTCCTCAATCTGCATATAGAATTCTCCGAAAGAATTTATATTCCAGATGGCAACATCCTTTTTAAGCTTTGCTATCATTTCTGCATCACCCGATGCAAGGATACCAAGACGAAGTCCCGGAACACCATACGACTTAGAAATACTCTTCATTACATACAAATGCGGATTTGATGAAAGAATATCCTGATCTATCAGAGTGCTGTTTTCTTCATCTGCAAAATCCACGAAAGATTCATCTATTACCAGTTTTATACCCTTTTCACAAGCCCATTTTACAAGTCTGAGAAGATTACTTTTGCAAATATAATTACCGCTGGGATTATCGGGATTAACAACTACAAGCGACTGAATATCCTTGTCCCCGAAAAACTCTATCAATGAATCTGCTGTATATATGTAATCATCATTTTCGGGAATATAGTTAACTGAATTTTCCTTTTCATAACGATTTGGATATTCGTCAAATGTCGGACGTACAAAACCTACATTACCTGAGAAATTTTCCATTAAAGCTTTGATTAGTTCGGCAGCTCCGTTACCTACAAGAATATTTTCCTGATGAACATTAAAATTCTTAGCTGCAAGGAGTGAATTTACTCTCATTCCCGAGGGGTATTCTGTAAGCAAAGTGTCAAAGTTCGCACGAAGCTCGTCCTTCATCTTATCGGGAGGATAGTAAGGATTTACAAGATAGCAGAAATCGAGAAGCTTAGGATATCTCCAATATCCGCCATAACGGCTCTGCATCAGCTTTACCTTTTCATCATCGTTGGGTGAGAAAATAGACTCTGCTATATCAAGATCCTGTATATCATCTATTTCATACCACTTCTGACCTTCAAGCCTTTTCGCTTTTATTTCAGGATCATCAAGCATGGTAATAACTCTGAGAACTTGCTCGTAATACTCATTTTCTCCAAGAGCTTTCTGATAAGCGTCGAGGAAAGGTACATAATGAGTTTCACAAAAATGCTTGCTGAACTTATATATATTTACAGTTTTATAATAATCTTTGATTTCATTGAACTTAAACTTCTTGCCGGGAACAAAAGCCTCAATATCGTCATTCTCCGAAAGCTTAACACAAGTACCGTCCATCCAGCTTTCGTATTTATCTACCAACGCAAGCGTATCTCTTGTATCTGAAATCAAAGCCTCGAGTGCACTATCCTCAAAGATAAGATCTGACTCAAACAGTATTGTATCGTCTTTACAAAGCCAATCCTTTGCCAAAGCAAGTGAATATATATTGTTTGTTTTGTCATATATCGGGTTTTTAATAAATACGATTGGTGTCTGAATATCCAGAGTGCCAATATAGTCAATAAGCTTATCTCCCTCATAGCCTACAACGATGACTATACGTGACAAATGCTGTTTTTCAATCTGATGCAGCATTCTGTCAATCAGAGTAACACCGTTGACTTTCACCATACACTTTGTGTTATTTTGGGTAAGCTCCTTCAATCGCTTTCCCATCCCTGCGGCTAATATTATAGCTTGCATTTATTATTCCTCCTTAGTGATTTCAAGTAGAACTTGCTCTAACTCTTTTATAACTATTTGCATATCAATTCCATTTTCTTTAGCCCACGTTTCTAATTTTCCTTTTTCTCCTCCCTGATGTGCTAATCCAGATTGTGGAAATCCCATATAATTATTTCCATAAATTTGTACGAGATAATTATGTGTGTTATTAGGAACCATCAATTTAAAATCTTCAAACTGAATATGTTTTACAGGCATTATATCATCAATTTTCCATAATCTGGGTTGACTACCAAATTCAGGACAATAAATAATTGATTTTGCTTGTTCTTTTGAACATATTTCAGGCAGATATTTTTTTTGGTATTCGAATACTTCTTTTCTGTTTTTATACCTTAATTTTTTCTCCCATATTTTATGATATTTGTAATATTTATTTTTATAGCTTTCAACATTAATTAAATCTTCTGGATCAATTGTTGTATATTCCGCCGGAAATAAATCAACCCATAAACCTGTTTTGTGATGATTATATCCAATTCCTATTCTTGCAATGGAATCATTTCTTTCCTCTATTGCATCAATTCCATATTTATCAAGTTGATCATGAAGAATAGATAAAGCTTGCTCATAATCATCTCTCATCATGCAAATATCTGTGTCATCATCCCAGGGAATAAAACCTTTATGTCTGACTGCACCTAAACAAGTTCCGGCATCAAGCCAATAATTCAACCCATTTTTT
>ONIF01000329.1 GCA_900317795.1 uncultured Eubacteriales bacterium
AAGATAGTGAAAAAGATGGTTGATATGCTTGAAGAAGAAAATCCGAACTGTTTTGACGATCCCGACAAAACTTTTATCGACCTTTACATGAAATCGGGACTTTACATAGCCGAAATTGTGAAAAAGCTGTATAACAGTAACGGAATGAAAGAAAAATATCCCGATACGGAAGAAAGACTTAAACATATCTTTGAAAAACAGGTTTATGGACTTGCACCAACAGAAATAATATACAGAATTGCCATAAATTTCATTCTTGGCTTTGCCGATGAAACGGACACTTTCAAGCATAATTTTAGACAAGCCGATACTTTGCCTGCCGCAAAAGAGGGAACTTTGCAGGCACTGCTTAATGAATTGTATAGCTGACAAATTATTCCATATTCAAAACCACCCATTCAATTCAATGGGTGGTTTTGATTTATTCTCCAATTTTTGTGATATATGCTCTCCATACAACTTCATCATTGGTTGCAAAGGCAAACATATTTTTTTCGGTCGCTTCCAAACAATAATCTCCGCCGAACTCTTCAAAAAAAACGTCAATCAAGCGGTTGGCTCTATTTATCGCTTCTTCCAAACTGTCAAATAATTCTATTCTTTGAAGTTTCGGATCTTCGGAGTTGGGGTACTCTATCAGTTCTGCTATTCCGTACATCAGTCATCATCTCCCTGTTGATATACGTGAGTTCCATCGAACTCACGCTAATGTTATCTTTTTATCAGCTGACAATCTTCCAAAATCTTTTTGATGACCAGCCAAATATCCAACGATGGATTTTCCGCATAGTATGCAAATTTTTTATATACCTGTTTCGTATAACCATTCTGCAAATTCATTTGTTCTATATGTTTTGCTCTGTTTATAGCCTGTATCACATCATTCAGGCTTATTTTGGAAAGACAGCGATTAAAATTGTCTTTTTCTTTATATTCGTCCATACTCTGAAAATTTTCATCATAGGCTTTGTTAATGTCTTTTAAGTATGATGTACTGTAAGTTTTTGAGCTATAATAGTCTGTTTTATGCAACATCATCCACAAATCAAATGTGAGATTACTGTATCCAAGCATATATTTCACTTGTTTGCCCATCTGCTCAGCCTTTTTCATTTTGTCGAGTGTATCAAAAAAGCGTTTTTTATGTTCCAGTCCATTACTTTCATAATCGTATATGTGCCATATTTCGATTTTTCCTACAATGTTCATCTTCTTTACTCTTTTTATCGGATCAGGTTCTACCCGACAATCAAAAGAAACATAACAAGAGGCATTAGGACATTGATTGATTTGGTCTTGAAGCCATTTGAAATACAGTTCCTCAGTTTCTCCTTCCACACTGAAATAGTATTTCTTCCTTGCTTTTTGTTTTGACATCTGTTACACCTCTTGTTCACCGCTTATATTTTCAAAAAGCGGCGAAAAATCAATATCTTTGATAGCACCGTATTTACATACAAAGTAATTTTTCATGTAGTCCTCACGCTTACGAACTCCTTTTTCTGCCGATGTACCAAAATCAGAAAGAGCATATATCTCACTATAACTGGTATCATCATTGCGTTCCACAAACTTGATTTCATCTCTGCGAAATAAGTTGGAATTCAAAAAAATCGGGTTATGGGTATTGAATATAAGCTGTGCATGGTTTTTATTTATATCATCATTGTGAAAAATATTGATGATATTCATAAGAGCCATCGGGTGAATAGAAGCATCAAACTCATCTACAATCAAGGTTGCTCCTGTCTGTAATGCACTAATAACTAACGGAAACATATTGACAAAACGTATAGTTCCGTAAGATTCAAATATTTCAGCAGGAATGAGTGTATTTGAATTCAGATTGTTTTCGATTACCGAACAAAGACTTGCATCTGAATCTTTGTCAGAAACAAAATAGCCAAGAT
This sequence comes from uncultured Eubacteriales bacterium, assembly GCA_900317795.1. Classification (GTDB taxonomy): domain Bacteria; phylum Bacillota; class Clostridia; order Oscillospirales; family Acutalibacteraceae; genus UBA1213. The sequence continues at coordinate 1,911 of ONIF01000329.1, forward strand.
CGTTTGAAACTACACCAAACATTTTAGCAGCCTCATTTACCGTCCGTTCAACATACATACTACTTTTCTGAGGGTCAACAAAACGTTTTATAAGTTTTATAGAATCTGCCCTGTAAATCACCATAAACTTTTTATCAAACCATTCAACAATTTGTTTTGCAAGGCTCGGAGAAAATATATTTTTAAAACCATTAGTGAGAAACAATTCAGTAGGCTCAAGAGAATTATCTGCTACAACTTTCAAACCGTCCAGATTTTTTGAACTAACATCTGGAATATAACGATTTAATAATCCATATTTTATGCCATCATTCCTTGAAAAAATCATCCTGTTATCGACATATAACTCCTCAGACACTATTTTTCGTTTGTGTTTTTCATTCAAGAAAGTACCCAAATCTATCGAAAGATGATAGTCTATTTTTCTGTTTTTATCAAGAAAACTGATTTCAAAAACAACAGGCTCAGCCATTTTTAACTTACTGTTAGGAATCAATTCAAGTAAATAGGCGGCGGTGTTGGGAGATATTACTGGTTCTTCCGTATTACGAATATGTCCACGCAAAATGATAGAACGCAATACGTCCATAGCACCTATGATATTAGTTTTGCCTGACGCATTAGCACCGTAAATAACGGATGAACTAAGAACTCTGACAGTTTTTTTATCTATCTTCTTTTTGTATATGCTGTAATCAAGACCCTTTTGCTTGGGTGCTGCAATCATCTGGAAGCTATTGATCTCCCGAAATGATTTGTAATTTCCAAATTTA
>ONIF01000047.1 GCA_900317795.1 uncultured Eubacteriales bacterium
CTGTCTGCCTGCTTTGAAGCGTTTGCGTGTGCACATGATATATGATATGGGACGTGATACCAAAGTCAAGGAATTTGTCGAGAAAACATATCTTGTCGCATATCTCAAGAGAGTGGAGGAAACCCAGAGCCGTAATGATTTCAACTTGTACTGCAAATATTTTGAAGCACTCGTTGCATTTCATCGCTATCTGAATCCGACAGAAAAATAAAGGAGGAATATCCTATGGAACTCAAAAGAAAAATCATTATAAAAACCGATATGAAAGTGTTGACAGGATTGCATATAGGCGGCTCAACCGCTTATTCCGCCATAGGAACAGTAGATTCTCCCGTGATTCGTTCTGCCAATGGCAGACCTATCGTGCCGGGAAGTTCACTGAAAGGAAAACTTCGTACACTGCTGGCAGCTGTCAAAGATACTCCGTATGAATATGAAAACGGTGATAATGAAGTTATACAAAGACTTTTCGGTTCGGGTGCAGGTCAAAATGAAAATATTATCCCGACAAGACTTCAGTTTGCAGACGCATATGTCAAAAATTTCAAAGGCGATTTAAGTTCACTTACAGAAGTGAAATTTGAAAATACCATCGACAGAGGAAACTGTGTTGCCAATCCCCGTCAGATTGAAAGAGTTGTTCCCGGAGTCGTATTTGAAACGGTCATTGTCTATAACGAACTTGTTTCCGAAGAAACAGAAAAAGATTTGCAGACGCTTGCAGAGGGAATGAAACTGTTACAGTATGATTATCTCGGCGGACACGGCACAAGAGGTTACGGCAGAATCAGCTTTGAAAATATCACCGTCAGGATTTTCAACGGAGATGACAAAGACCAAAATATTCTGGAAAGCTATTTTGATGAGGTGAAAAATAGTGAACTACTGCATTTATAAGCTGAATTTTACTTCACCCCTGCACTGCGGTCGTGGTGACGGTGCGGTTTCCCTGACAAATACCGCTATGACTTTGCGTGCAGATACCATATTTTCTGCCCTGTGCAATGAACTTGCCTGTATGTCCGATAAAAAAGAAATCAAGGAATTTATCTCCTTGTGTCAGGATAAAAAGCTGCTTTTTTCCGATACATTCCCTTTCCATGGAGATGATTTTTATTTGCCTGTTCCTGTGTTTCCTTTGGCTGACAGAGTGGAATTCGATGTAAAAAACCGCAAGGCTATCAAAAAAATCAAATGGCTCCCTGCAGCAGATGAGTATTTCAGGGCTTTTTCGGAATATATCCAAAGCGGAATCATGTTTGATTGCAATAGCTTGACAAAAGAGTTTGCCAAATTTCGTACAGATGTAAAAGCCTGCGTAAGAAACGCTGAAGAAGATACAAAGCCTTTTGAAGTAAGTGTCTGCGAATTTGAGGAAAACTGCGGTCTTTACGGTATTATCGGCTATGAATCGGACAAGGATATAAACAATGTACTTGCACTTCTGGCAAGTATCGGTATCAGCGGAATAGGCGGTCAGGTCAGCAGAGGCTTTGGAAAGTTTACTCTCGAAGTCGCTGAAAATACGGATTTTTTCCAAACACGCCTTGATAAAAAAATCAATTCATATATGCTTTTGACTTCATCTCTGCCGAAAACGGAGGAAATGGAAAAGGCACTTACAAATGCCTATTACAATCTGATACGCAGAGGCGGATTTTCCTTTTCACCGTATGCCGATACGTTCAAAAAACAGACACAATATTATCTTTCATCAGGCTCGGTTCTGAAAAACGCCTTTAGCGGAGATATATATACAGTCGGTGAAAACGGCAGACATGATATTTACCGCTATTCTAAACCGATTTTTTTGGGGGTGGAACTCTAAATGGAACATATCTTTGAATATTACACACTCAGACTCACCACAAAATCACCTGTATTTGTCGGAAGCGGTCAGTCTTTCGATAAAAAAGATTTTTGTCTTCTGAAAAAAAACGATAAAATACGTTTTATGGATATGGACAAGCTTATTGAGTATCTTTCTCAGTCAGACAGAAATATGGAACTGTTTGAAAAATTCATGCTTGAGGACAAAACATTGGCAAAAGAAAAAACATTATCCAAAAGCGGTAAATTGTATAAGGGTACAGATTGTCTTGAAAAAAAATGGCTGAATATTTTTTTGAATTTGATAGAGATGCCTGTAACGCAAAGAGAGAGATGTGCTATATATGAGATTGACAATGAGGGTATGTTTCAAGAAGAAAATACTCCGTGTGAAATTCAGCGTTTCATGAGAGGTGCAGACGGCAGAGCCTATATCCCCGGAAGTTCCGTTAAAGGAATGCTCAGAACAGCATTATTACAGTATCTTATCCGACAAAATCCCGATAAACTGCCTTACGGGGAAAATATCAAGCGTACAGAAAAAGACCTTGACAGCACTCTGATAAACACTCTTGCACTCAAATATAAAGAAGGTGTTCCCGATACGGCAAATGCCGTAAACAGCATTATGAAAGGCATCAGTATCAGCGACAGCGAGCCTATTTCCAATGACTATTTCACGGTATGCAAAAAAATAGATATGTCGCCCAAAAATAAACAAGGAGAAATCAATACTGCCAGAGAATGTATCAAGCCATATGAGGAAGTTATTTTTCACATGAAAGTCGATAAGCGTTATTTCAAGCCTGTCGGGATTACAACAGACACGAAAGAACTTTTTAGCGAAATGATAAAGTCCTTTGATAATGAGTACAGAAAATTTTATCTAACAAAATTCAGAAATGTTGATTTCAATGATACAGAACTAAAAAATGACTTTCTTGTTATCGGGGGCGGAAGCGGATATTTTGGAAAAAATGTCATCTATACCCGTTACGGCTTTCAAAAGGGACTGAAAAAAGTATCAAAATATATGTATGAAAAAGATTTGGATAAAGACGGAAATCCAAAGGATAAAGATGGAAAAATGAAAAATCCCGATGATTTCCATAATCACGGCATATCTCCGCATATGCTGAAGCTTACGGAATATCAGGGAGAAATGTATCACATGGGAATTTGTGATGTTGACTTGGAAAGGGAAACTATATGATAAGTCATTTTTCGATAATGATGAGGTCGCCTGACGACATGAAGGAAAAACTTAACGGCTATCAGATGTACGGCTGTCTGATGAGTATGCTGAAAGAGGAAACGGCAGAGTGGCTGCATGAAAACAGCCGCTCGCCTATATCTCAGCATATCATTTATGATAAAAACAGCTTTCAATGGGAAATAAATCTGTTTGATGAGATTCTTTCGTATGAGATAGGCGAAGTGCTTTCCGACACAAAGGAATTCCATGCACAAAAAGCAGGCATTGACCTTTACATAGACAGCGTTAAGCATGAGGAATTAAAAGATTTTTCCGATATACGCAAACAGAGTATACAGCTTATGAAATCCGGAAATACAGAGATATATTTCCGGACGACAACCGCTTTGAAAAAAGACGGTGAATTTCTGTTGTTTCCCGACATGGAACTGATACTCAAAAACTGGTGGAACACTTGGAACAGTATATTTCCAAATAATCCGTTTGATGATGAAGATGCCCTTCGGCTGATACTGAAAAATACCTATATACAGTCGTATCGCCTGAGCAGCAGCATACACCGCATGAAAGGGAATAATATCAAAGGTTTCTACGGAAATATGACGATAGGAAACCGACTTTCCGAGCCGATGAGAGAACTTCTCAATGCTCTGCTTGTGATGTCGGAATACAGTGGAACGGGCGTGAAAACGGCACTCGGCATGGGCAAGACAACGATTATAAAATAATTTGACAAATTTTTTCAAAATAAGTAAAGACAGCCATGCTCCATAGGGGACAATGAAAACAGATGATATTATTCGTATTTATGCGGAAATATCGTCTGTTTTATTTTTTTTTGCAAAAAAGTTCTTTGACAAACTGTAAAAAAAGCGTTTTTCCTTCCGTGTTATTGGTATAAGACAATCAAACGGAGGTAAATATGCAACAGAAATTCAACTCTATGGCAATGGCACTTTTCCTTGAAATGCGGAATTTGAAAAAAATATCGGCTGAACTGTAAAAAAAGCAAATACAAATCCGTTTAATAAGTGTAAGACAAAACGGAAAGTCAAAGCAAAAAAATCTTTTTGAAAAAACTTCTGATGAAGTGTAAAAAAATCAAATGGAAATCCGTTTAATGAGTATAAGACAAAAATCAAATCCGACAAAAAAATTTTTTCAGGAAAATGTCGGTTAAAGTGTAAAAAAACAGGCTTGAAAATCGTTTAATAAGTGAAAATGCAGGAGGTGAAGGCAATGTTAGCAAAATTCAAACTCGGATTACCTCATTTTATCGGGGCAGACGCAATTCTGTAGTAGTGTGACATTGAAAGGCAGGGTGATGAAAATGTTTGGAAGTTTGGGATATGACATGGGGAGCATGACAGCAACAGGTGACTTTTGGACATTGGAAAATATGATGTGGAACATGAACAGCTTGACAAGTGCAGGGAGGTGACAAATATGTATAGAGAAATCGGTGAGGCTGTCGGAACAATATTGGATATTATCTTGACGAAGTGATTGTGAGGAGTTTACATAATGGTTTCATTGATAGTTAATCTGGCATTTCAGGCATTTAAGTACGGATTTAAAAAGGGATTGGAAAGGCGACAGCGTTCTTAAATGCCTTCTAAAAATAATATCGCATGAAGTGTAAAAAAAGTCGTTTGAAAATCGTATAGCAAGTGTAAGTAATACAACAAATTTAAGGAGGATGCTTATGTTAGGTTTGCTGGCAGGCGGTCTGGTGACTTCGGCAAAGGTAATCAGTGCGGTTAAGGTTGGCGGTATGGTGCTGAATGGAGTGTGTCTGGCGAAGAAACTCAAGGATTGGGCGGAGGAATAGTGGACTGACGGACAGGGAATGTGAGGTGACAGTATGGTAATAACGGTTATAATTAAATGGCTTCTGGGAGTGTAACGGATTTTGACGGTTGGAAAGAGAGGTGAGAATATGGCAGGTTTTATCGAAAATTTTCCTTGGTTGGATGGTGATAGAGGTTTTTGGGATTTGATTCGTTGGTAAGCGGTGTTTGAGATGTAACGGGAGGTGATGGCATGATAGCAGTTTATAACATACTGAAATGGCTTTTGGAGGACTAATGGACAGTGACGGTTTGAAAGTGAGGTGATAGTATGGATTGGCTGAGAGCACTCGAAATTCTGATAAGGGCGTAAGCAGGTTGAACAGGTTTTCTGACAGGAGCGGTGATAACTTCGGTTGCACCGTTCCATTTTTTCGGGCAAAATTTACGGTTGATAATTGGTACTATGAATCCGATGATATGCTCCGTATTTGTGGGAAAATATCGTCTGTTTTATTTTTAAGTGTAAAAAAAGAAAGGGCATATCCGTATCGTAAGTGTAAGACCGAAAGAAACATTGACAGCCAAAAAATATTGTGATAATATGTTAATGTGTAACAAAAAAATATGTTTTTGTTGAAAAAAGAAAGGATATGCTATGAACAGAAAAATCATTCTTACCGTTTTGAGTACATTTCAGAACAAAGGCGAAGTGGAATATGACTGCATGACAGGCAAGCCCGTTACAGCAGAATGGACGAATGAAGCAGGTCTGAAATATCTTTTGAGAGATAACGCCGAATATACGGATATTATTTTTTTCTGCTCAAAGGAAACAGACAATGAGGAATATAAAAAACGTGTACACGAGATTATCGAAAGCGAGTACAAAGGAAACCTGACACCGCATTTTATTTCGTATTCCGTCAAAGAGGATATCAACAGCGTTATCAGTCATCTTACAAATGATTTTGAATTCAAGCCTAGCGACACGGTGTATATTGACACAACAGGGGGATTCCGTACAGTTGTCTATGCTGTCACATACCTTTTGCGTTATTTTGAATATATGGGTGTCAAAGTGGAATCGGCAATATATTCTTCTTATGACCGTGACGCAAAAAGGGGAGAAATCAGCGAAATTAAAGATACGTTCCGTATGTTTACGCTCATCAACGGGGCTCATGAATTTACTTCAACGGGAAATCCGCATACCCTTACAGAATACTTTTCAAATACCAAAAGTAAGATAATACGTGAACTTCTTGATTCAATGAAACAGTTTTATGATAATATCAGCCTTTGCCGAATCGGTGAGGAACTGGAAAGCTCTTTGCAGACTATGGAAAATGCCATCAGGCAGGCGGAAACGGCTGAACTTGAAAACAATGAAAAAAGACTGCAGGAACTTCTTCCCGTGATACGTCGGAAACTGTTTTCCGAACAGAAAAGCAAATATCTCGGTCTTATCAAATGGTGTCTGGAAAACAATCTCTTACAGCAGGCAATCACAATTTATGTAGAAAAACTGCCCAAGGCGTATTTTACAGAGCTTGATTTTCTGACGGCAGATTTTGAAACATTAGAGAAAAAGTCAGCCAATCCCGGTACCGAAATATATTTCGATTATTTTATTACGTCATTTTCTGATGACCTCAGGCAAAAAATTCATGCTGTTTTCGATGACAAAGGCGATTATATACGGGCAACCCAGATACAAAGAAAATATATGTCCGTGTCAGTGGACAAGGAATATGAAACTTTATTGAAAACCGTTCTCAAATGCAGGGATATGTTTTATGATGACTGCGGAAACCGTTATTTTTATGAGCCAAGGGGCAGGGCTGAACAGGAAATGCTGAAAAATACGTTCAAAGAATTTGCACTTGTGCCAAAGAGCACTGACGGATTGTTGAACAGTATCGAAAGATTTATCGGGCTTGTATATCCCAAAAACGAAAAATCGGTAAAAGCAGAAAAGGATTTGAAAAAACTGAAAGGCATTGAAGAAGGTATCGTTGACGAAAATGTGACGGTTCATATCGGCAGAGATGTGCTTTTTAAACTCAGGCTGGATTATCTGTATATGAAATATGTCCGCAATCAGGTCAATCATGCCAGCGAGAAAGAATCTTATCATGCCGAGTACAGAGAAAGCTTTTCAAAAATAAACCCTGAATTGTACGTTTTCCCGAAAGGAAACAGTTTTTCTGCCGAGCAAATCAGAAAATTTATCAGACAGTCAGTTGAATTCATTGAAAAAATATAATTATGGAGGATTGATATTTATGAAAAAATTTTTCACATCGGTATCTTATCAAAAGGACGGCACCGAACAGCCGATTTATGAACCTGTAGGAAATGCCAAACTTGTTTATGAAAAAAGACATTCTCTGCCGATACTGAATGTTATCAGCAACTGTACCGAAACAGGAGAAAAAATTGAAGTGATTTTTATCATGGGAAATAGTGAAGATGCAAGGAACAATCTTGAAAAGTATCTTCTGCCCCAGCTTGACGAGCTTGTGAAAGAACGTTCTCTTGAATGCAGTGTAAAATATGTACTTTATTCCGATGCTTATGACATTACATCTATGCTTGCGCTCTATGGAGAACTTATCAGACTTTATGAGGATAACGATGAAATCTATTCATGTCTGACATACGGAACAAAGCCCATCCCGCTTGTGCAGATGATGTCTATGAGATATGCCTATCATGCGAAGAAAAATGTATTCATAGGAATGATCGTTTACGGCAGATTTGACCATACAACCAAAAAAGCATATATCTATGACATAACATCTATGTTTTATATGGACGAGCTTTCCGAAAGATTCTGCAGAATGGGTATTGAAAATCCCGAAGAAAAAATCGCAGGAATGATTGCAGCAACGGAGGGGGAGGACAATGAATAAAAATATAGGAAAGATAAAAGAACAACTTGATGAACTCGGCAGGGAATACATGAACGCATCGGCAGCCAAAAAACAGGATATTCTTGTCAGAACAGCCGATGTCATATCTCCTCTTTGCGGAAACGAAACGAAGTACCGTAAAGATAAATCTTTTACGATAGGAGAAATGTATGATTCAATGGTAGACCTGATATTTGCCCAGGGAGAATCCGTTTTTGAAAAATATTCCAAAACAGAAAAAACGGATAAACGATTTTCAGGCTATCTGTTGATTTCCGCAGAAAATAGGCTGACGGACAAATACAGAAAAGAGCATCCTGTAACAAAGCCGAAAATGTCTGAAGATGATAAAGAAGAAAGAATGCGGTTTCTTCCGCTCGAGAGCGAAAATACGGACGGAGAAACCATATATTTTCCTGATATTTTGAATAATGGTGAGGATATGGTGATAAAAGAGTACGAGCAACAGGAAATGGCACTGTATTGTCTGATAGAATTTATCGCACTGCTTTCTCATCAGGGAATCATGCTTTCGGGAAGAAAAGACAATGAATCATCAAGAGAGTTCATGAGATTGCTCTGCACTGAAAGATTTACCAATGTCTGCAAACATATCACCGACAATAAACTGCACGATGAACTGAAAAAAAGCGAAATGACTCTTATCCGTTCAATCAATATTGACTTTGCCGACCATATTCAAATGCAGCCATGCAGAAGTATAGAAGAATTTGAAAAAATACCCTATAAATTAAGAAAATATTTTGGTATTGCCCAAAGCAGTGAAAAAGAACTGGAAGTTCCGTTTGATGCAAAAGTATATATTACATTTTACGAATGGATTCTTCATGAATCTATCAGCAATGCTCTGATAAGCCGTAAAAGAAAGGAATTTGAAGCATTGCTCAACAGCTTTTTGAGTGGGTTTATCGTAAGTGTATAATATTTTTTGTCTACCAATCCTCAAAGTAAAAAGTGTATGACAGAAATCAGAGTATATTTCAGGAAAGAAACTTTGATTCTATATATGAAATTAAACGGAGGTAATCAAAAACGATGTTGATGACGGATTTTTTGCACAAGGTGGATCAACTGGCTGTTTCCATGAATAAAGAGCAGCTTGTCGGATTTATCCATAACGAAGCACGCATACTGAATGAAAATGACCGTAAGGATTTTTTGACAAGGCTGAGTGAGTTTGCGGACTCTGCTAAAAAGCCAAAAGATAATGAATCCGAACAGGCATTTGATTTATCCTCGTTATATAAAAAACTCGACCTTATCAAAATTGGTGAGGCAGTTCTGACAAGTGAGTGCAATGAAGAATATGATGACTGGTACAACGATGAAGAAGAGCCGTATATCTACCATGATACAGAACATATTGCGGATACCGTATTGTCAGCGTGCCAGATGATTCATGCCCTGACAGACTGGGAAAAATATGATGATGCCGTACAGCTTGCGGAAACACTGCTTGAATTGAGCATTGAGGTTGAAAGTGAATATGAAGATGAGGAAACTTTTTATTTAGGTGACTTGTTTGACCATGAACTGATATCTGCCGATTATGAAAAAATTGTCCTTGATATGCTGTATGCCGCTTATATGGCTTTGCCGTTGCCAAAGCGTGCGGAAACGATATATTGTTTTATAGAATCGTCTGAATGCAGGGGTATCAACCTCGAAAAACTCATGCAGCACAGTGACCGTGAACTTCCGCATATACCGGAATTTCTTGACTGCTGGACAGAATTTCTTTGTAATCAGTCGGGAAGTCTGACAGAAAGGCTGTTAAGAGAATCCGTTGCCATGACAGAGGATAATGAAAAGTTAGTGCATTATGCCGAAAAATATGGTGCCGTTCACCCGTGTATATATGATGTCATTCTGGAGAAAAATCCGTTTGCCGATACAAAAGAAGCTGTACAGGTTGGCATGAGGGCATTGGAAATCATTCCGGCTCATTATACGATTAGAAGTAATATTGCCCTTATGACTGCAAAATATGCCCTGACTTCAAACGATACCGAAAAAGCAGAACATTGCTGGCTTGAAGCATTCCGTTCCTATCCGACAGAAACAAATCTTCTCAGACTCATGACGATGTACGGCAATTTTTCGGAGATTGAACAGGAAGTCAGAGCAATGATATCTGCACACGGTACCAACAAGCAAAAATCTGCCTATGTGCCTGAAAAAGCAAATGAACGCAGTTCATATAATCTCAGTAATGAGGATACATACAGGCTTTTATTTCTTCTTGGAGATTATATGGATATATTCACAAAAGCTATGAAACCGCAGAAAACTCTC
>ONIF01000067.1 GCA_900317795.1 uncultured Eubacteriales bacterium
TTGCTTTAATGATCAAATATACCCCAAAAATAATCAAAGTACCGAGTTTACAGGAGAGGATAAAAAATGAGTGAATTGAAATATTCTTATGATTCGGTAAATTTTCACAAGACATTTTCACCACAGGATTCATACCTTGCAAAGATACTTGAACTTGCGGTGAATGGATATTCCGGAACAAAAGAGGATATCAGTGCCGTTACGGGAATTCCCACAGGGAAAACAAGCGGAAAGGTCGTTCCGCATATACTTTATGCGTATTATATGGGACTGATAAAATACCGGTTGAACAAGGGTATATATTCACTGAATGTTACTTCGTTAGGCAGAATTGTCTATGATAATGACAAATATCTTTTTGAAGATATTTCCAAACTGATATGCCATTATCACATTTGTGAACCACATTATGGTGCATATATCTGGTCATTTATATATACTCATCTTCCACTCATGCTTGATGAGACGATCAGTGATGAAACTTTGAAAAAGAAATACAACGAATATTTTGATCTGAATGTTGATATCAGCCCCTTGAAAAATACATATTCTGACGGCTTTTTGTCTGTATTGAATTTATTGGATTTTTCTGAAGGTCTGAAAATAAACAGTTCATATTACAGGGACAATATGCTTTATGTTTACGCATATTTATTGTTGGCTTCATGGGAAAAACTGTTTCCAAATGCACAGGAAATCACTTTCGATCAAATCAGTAATGAACTGAAATGGAACAAAATATTGGGTTTTGACGATGAAGAAATGCTGTTTACACTTGAACAGCTTGAAAATGAAGGGATCGTGCAGCTCAATAAACAGCTTGTTCCCTATACAGCGGTCAGGCTTACAGATTCATCTGATTCGATGCTAAAATTATATGATCTTTTAAATTAGAAGGGGTGTGAATGCTGTGTTAGTCAATGACATTCTGGAATTCAATAAAAAGAAATATTTTAACGGTGCTGTTCAGGCAAATTGGTTCTATGATAACGATAAAGTATATGATGTTACTTCAAGCTATGTGTTTCACGGTCCTAAATATCATGGTGTTGATCAGCAGGAAACAGGAAGTCTGAATTATAAATTGAATGATACAGCATCGTATCTTCTCAGGATAGCTAAAAAATCTTCAGAAAAGGAATCCAACCGTTTTAATATGACGATTGCCGGTTACGGTACGGGCAAAACACACTTTGCTGTTGCAATGGCTTCTTTTCTTTCAGGGCATAATAATCTTCTGCGACAGACAGTAATAGAAAATGTAAAAACAGCAGATAAGTCTATTGCTTCAAAATTACAGAGTTACAAAGGAAAAAATCTTGTTCTGGTACTGAATGGTATGAAAGATTTCAACTACAAAGGAAAAAATCTTGTTCTGGTACTGAATGGTATGAAAGATTTCAACCTGAACAGTGAAATACTTTCCGTGACAAAAAAGGCGTTGGAACAGCATGATATATCTTCCGAATTTCTTGCTTCACTGACAAAGCAATATCGTCAGGCAATCAGTTTTTGCAGGAATACCTTTGAAACATATAAAGACAGTTATGATAAATATTTATCTGACGCAGGATATAAAAATATATTGACTCTTGAAGATATCATATCTGCCCTTGAAAATACAGACCGTGGAATATTCAATGTTGTCAATGAAGTTTTCCATGAATTTATGGGAACGTATATAAATGTGGAAACGGATATTTCGGCAGCGGATGTCCTGTCACTTATCGTTCAAAAATATTGTATTGAACAAAAAGTTTTTAACCGCATATATATCCTGTTTGATGAATTCGGAAGATATATAGAATATACCGCCAATAACCCGCATATTGCAGGTGATTCTGCACTTCAGCAGATATTTGAAGCAATACAGAATGCCGATGGCAATATTGTTTTCGATGCATTCATTCAATCTGATCTGAATTCATATATAAGAAGGGTTCAAAATGCCAACTCAAATATCAATCGTTACATCGGAAGATATGAAAACAGCGATAAATATTATATTTCTGCCAACTTTGAAACGATACTTGCCAATTTGATAGAAACCAAAAATGATACTGCTTTCAGAAATACTGTTGAACAAAATATAGATGATATTTATCCAAACTATCACCAAAGAATTTTTTACGGTCTTAACACATGGGCAAGACCACAGATACAGAACAGAAGTGTATGGACAAATTCATCCATGTATTTTGAGGTGATAGCAAAAGGCTGTTATCCTATCCATCCTGTGACAGTATGGTTTCTGGCAAACACATCTTCATGGATGCAGCAGCGTTCTACTATAGCCTATACAGCGGAGTTATTTGAAAATATTCAAAATTCGGAAATCACTCCCAGATGGCTTCCGTATATTTACCCTACGGATATTATAGGAACAGGTCTGTTTGATGAAATGCTCAGCTCAGAAGAAAAAGGATATGTTCAGAGTCAGAGTTGTCTTACATATCAGGCTATTATTGCCAAAACAGGAGATAAGCTGTCAAATATTTCTGTTTCTGTCTTGAGGGCTATTCTGATTGCAAATGTTATGCAATTCAAATTTGATTCCCATGAATCCTGTATTCGTTGTATATGTGTTTGCAGTGGTCTGAATGAAGATGATGTTAATACAGGGCTGTCAAGTCTGGAAAATGAATTTTGTGTTGTAAGCTTTGATAAAAATAATAATTGCTTTGACCTAAATGCTGAAGCTCACGGATACAGGGAATATATGCTTTGTCTGAGCAAAAGAATCATGCTGACAAGGTCTTTTGATCCCATCAGTGAGATGGACGAGGAGCTTATGAATGAATTAAGGCTCAACATTCCGGAAAATACATCTTTCAGCAATGAACTGAATATTTCATCTTCCGAATGGCAGTATGAAAAGAGTATCATCAAGATAAGCGATTTTAACGAATCTTATTGCCGTTCTCTGCTGAATTATTTCAAAGGTGCCGTTGACGCAGAAAAACTCAGAGGCAAAATAATATATATTTATGCCGGTAAAGATTGGGAAAAATCTCTTTCATACATGGTCAGTGCAATAAAAAATACAGACATTGATAAATATCCTGTATTCTTTTTCATCTTGAAAGACGATAATGAAAACTGGCTCTCATTATTGAGAAAAAGGGCGGCATACAGAAAATTCACGGAATCGGAAAAAGAAATGTATTCACGTTTTATTACAAAGGATCAAAAGATTCTTATGCGAAGCATATCCTCAGATTATAATAATATGGTGAAAGCCAAACTTCTTTTAACAAAAAACGGTATTATGGAATTGAATGAAAAAATCTGTCCTGCTTGTCTGGATAAATTTAAAAGTATATATCCGAATGCAATTCCGTTTTCATTTGCCGAATTTGAAAAAAAGCCTTCGCCTGCTGCAAAAAAGAAACTGTTAGCTCTTTGCAGAAGTATGTACAGCGGAGTAATGTGCAATAAACAGTCTTATCAGGGACTTGATCCTACCGATAAAAGACGGATACAAACTATTTTTTCCACAACATCCGTCAATACATCGTGGCAGATATTCAATACTGATTATGAATTATGTGAACCGCAGAATAAAGCAGTCAAAAATATCTATGATATTACGGTAAATAAAATAACGGCTGATAACAAACAAACGATAGCCCAATTATATTTGCCGCTGCTTGAACCTCCATATGGATTGAATCATTATTCCTTGTTTCTCTTTATTGTTTATATTCTGACTTATCATTCCAAAAGACTGCTTATATACAACGGAAATCATATATTATCAAAGAAGGAATTTACGGAACAGTATTTGTCAAGTGAAAAAAAGATGCTTGAAAATCTGTTCAAACTGAAAATTTCGCTTAAAGAACAAGATGATGATGAAGCCCTTGAAGAACTGATAAAGGATATAAAGCAGTTGAAATATACTGAAAAATGTGAAGAACTGAAAAAAAGTCTGAATGATCTTTGCGAAAAGTCAGATAACAAGGACAGCTTAAAAGGTAAAATTGCTGATTGCGAATATAGATTAAATCAGGGTATCAGGTTGAACAATAGTTTGTATCAAACAATCTCAAAGGCTGACAAAATCATTGAATCATGCAAAAATTCATTTGAATTGGCAGGCATTATCTCTGTCTTGAGTGCTGTTAAATTGCCTGATGCAGATACGCCAATAGAGGAATACTCCGAATTTCTGTTCAGTCCGACGTACTGTTCAAAAATCGAACAAATATTGAATACCGCTGAACTTCTTTTGAAAAAGAATTTTAAAGATTATGTTTCCAAATTGAAATGTTCCTATTCCCAATCCAGTGAATTCAAAAAAAGATACACCCAAATTGTCAAAAAGCTTTCTGAAATGGGCAAAAAAGAATTGGCTGAAACTTTGAAAGCAAAAATAAACTCTGTTTTGCAGGAAGCGGAAACAGAACACAAATATGCTTCTGTCATTGCAGAGGCTGACAGTTTTATTTCATCTTGTAATTCTACTGTCAGCAATATGAATCATGAAATGCTTCAAATCAGATTATCCGCTTTAAATGGCTGGGCGGATACATTTTCAAAAGCTGATGATCTTAATCCGTCTGTCCAAAAAGAGTATTTATCACGTCTTAGAGGTATTTCAAAAAAGATTCATTTGCAGCAAAAAGCACTTGATGATTATATCATCGATGTTTTGAAACAGATAGAACGTCCTGATATTGACTCTGCCGCTCTCCTTGAAAGAATCAAAAAGGCGTTGAATGCTAAACCGGAAGAAAAAATAAGAATAAAGTTATCAGAGTCAGCCCAACTGTTAGAAGAATATCATTCTGTCAAAACCAAAATGTTAAATGCAGATTTAAGGACAATTTCAGAACTTGAAATTGAGTATGATGCCAAATGGAAAAATACTGTCTGTGCCGGATATGTTTCGGAATGCATTGAAAGCTCCAAAAACAAAATACAGCGTATGAGAACCAAATGGATAGAAAAAAATGTGACTGATGTTTTGTCCAATATAAATAGTTTATCAGTAACACAATGTATTCAATGGCAAAAGATAGTTTCTAAAGTTCCTGAATATCTGACTGAATCTGACTTGAATTTGATATCGTCACTTTCCGTAAAAATTGCGGAAATTATAAAATCTCAAAGAATAAACGGTGTCGTAGAAATGTTCAATACCCTGACTGACGAAGAAAAGTCTGAATGTCTGCATATTCTCATAGGAAGGCAATCATAAAATTCGATTTTAAACTTGAAATAACCATCGAATTAAAAAATATACAAATTTTACTTGATTTGTTGCGAGCTTTCAGTTACAATTAACATAAGTCATTTTTTGCTGATGGCTAATAACAAAAACAAGGAGAATAATAATGGAAGCTATTTTTAGTGCAATCGATGATATTATGTATTATCCGATACTTATCATCGTACTGGCAGCGGCAGGACTGTATTTTACGATACGGACACGCTTTGTTCAGATTCGTCTTCTGGGTACAGCCTGCAAGCTCATTATGGAAAAACCAAAAGGAAAACAAAATGTATCCTCCTTTCAGGCATTGATGGTTTCTACCGCTTCCCGTGTGGGAACAGGTAATATTGTCGGTGTTTCGACTGCGATTTGTTTGGGAGGTCCGGGAGCCTGCTTCTGGATGTGGCTGATGTGTATTATCGGAGCATCATCTGCATTTATGGAAAGTACTCTTGCTCAGATATTCAAGCAAAAGGGTAAAAACGGTGAAAGCTATGGCGGTCCTGCATACTATATCGAAAAGGCTCTCAAAAAACCTTTGATAGCAGCAATATTCTGCGTATTTCTCATTGCAACATATGCCTTCGGCTTTAATCTTCTTTGCTCCTACAATCTGCAGTCATCATTCCAGATATACGATTTTTACGATAATACATGGACACCGGTTATCATAGGCGGAATTCTTGCCGCTCTGACAGCGGTATGCGTTTTAGGCGGAGGCAGCCGCATTGTAAAACTCACAGAAAAAATCGTTCCTATCATGGGAATTGCATATGTTCTTATTTCACTCATTATCATCTTTGCACACATTCCTCTTATTCCTGATGCGTTTGCCTCTATTTTCCGTGATGCTTTCGATTTCAAAGCTATTTTCGGTGGTCTCAGCGGTTCATGTATGGTTTATGGAATCAAAAGAGGTTTGTACTCCAATGAAGCCGGAGTCGGTTCTGCCCCCAATGCTTCTGCCTCTGCAGATGTCACTCACCCTGTAAAGCAAGGTCTTGTACAGACAATATCTGTATATATAGATACCATGATACTCTGCACGGCAACGGCTCTTATGTGTATCACTTCGGGCGTTGAAGCAAATGAGCAGGTTTCGGGAGCACCGTATGTACAGCAGGCAATATCAACTGTTTTCGGAAGTGTCGGTCCTGTATTTGTAACAATTTCAATGGCTCTGTTTGCATTTACTACTCTGATAGGAAATCTGTATTATGTTGACAATGCCCTTGCCTATCTCAACAAGAAGAAGCTACCGTCAAAGAAATTCATGACTGTATTCTACATAATTTGTGTTGTAATTATTTTCGTAGGTGCATTGGTTCCGATGAACTTTGCATGGACAATGGCAGACATTACAATGGGTGGAATGACTCTTATCAATATTCCCTGTTGCTTTATCCTTTCAAGACTGGTTATTAAAGCTCTGAAAGATTTTGAAAAACAGAAAAAAGAAAAAATCGATCCTGTTTTCAAGGGCGAGGATATAGGCATTGATGCTTCTGAATTATCCTTCTGGAAATAACGCAGGACAGAATATTATCTACAGAAAATCTTCCTCAGAATTATCCAAAATAGGAAGTCAAATAATCTGTAATATTTCACCTTGACACAAGCCAACATATGAATTATAATTATAACAAGGTCAATATATCAAATATATTCTGATTTCAAGCTGATTATTTCCTACACCATTCTACACCAAATTTACACCATTTTCGTAAAAAGCTATAATAAGTTATAACAAGGGATACAGTTTGTATCCTCTGCTTTTGTTCGATAAAAATATGCTCACAGATACAGCTTTTACTTTATCTGTGAGCATTTCTTTTTTCTTCATGAACCGCTTTCTGCCACTTCAGAATTTCTCTTACGTTCTGCAATACCACCGGAGTGGGTATAATAGCTGTGTACATTTCTCGGCACCATCTGACATGTTTTGCAGTCTGGGCATTCATGCCATGTGAGATCATGGTCTTTCATATATTCCCTGACATCATTTGCTGTCCAGTCCGTTTTACCGTCTTTAGCACATTCATTCCATTTTTTTTTCATATTCGGCATTTGCTTTGCTGAAATTCTTACTTCTATTTTCAGTCATGCTGATTTCAACCGTTTCTTCCGAGCACTCTGAAAAATCAGGCACACCGTCTTTATATTCTATACCTTCAAGACCGTATTTCTTAAGTGTATCACTCACTTCTTTTCCATGCTCAGAGTTTTCATTAGGTATGAAACGAGAATTCCCTCTTTCACCTGTCCAATGACCTCTGACACCGTCACGAGGAGTATGTTTCATTCGTTCTTCCTCTGTTGTCAACAATTCATTATTTATTTTGTTATGATCTCTATTACTATAATCTCGTTTTCAGGCTCAAGTGTCAATTTATCCTGCATGATTGTCAGCTCACTGTCATTATTTTTGGGCAGGAGAACTGCCGTATCAAGACCGTCATTATTTCCCTCCGTTCTTGAAAAAAGATAGCATACATTGTTTTTCATACAGCCTATGGGCAAATACTGATAATCGGTAGCCTCATATACCCACAATATCAGTTCACGTTTGCTGTCAAAGGTCAAATCACCATGATAATTACTAAAAAAGAGTGACGCTTTTACCGAGAAGATATTACATTTATTGACAAGCTGATTGTTTGAATTGACAGAGGCATCATCACCCTCAAAGGTAATCAAATCTTTGATACAGTCAAGGCGTACAGGATCTTTTCCAAGCTGTGCATAGAGGCAGCTTATAAATCTTTCACTGACTACGACTTGATCTCTGTTTCTCTTTTCAATGATATTTTCATTCTGCATATCAAGGACTTCAACGATACAGTTATGTATATCTTTAACATCATTTCTTTTCAGGCTGTTCCAAAACAGCAGCGGCTTTTCATCAATGCTTGTTTCGTCACAATCCGCATCTGAAAGGAACAATACCGAATTGACATCATCAAGAATAGAACTGCCGTCTTTCTTTCCAAATGGTTCGGTAATATCCTTTACGATAACAGGGCTGCTGTCATCACCGAATAATGAACTGTATTCGGGGGAATTGCTGTAATAACTGATTTTTTCGGCATTTTCTTCCGTATCCATCAAAACAACTGTCAGCTTGAAATCGGGAAATTCCTTTTTGAAGCATACAAGGCTGTCAAGTATATAATCAAGCTTATTGTTAGAGCCGATGATAAGGAGTTTAGGCTTGTCATTGGCAAGACAGGGAATGAATTTTTTATCGGGGAGTGGCTTTTTCAGAACATACTCACCTGAACCATAGTTTTTTATGAGTATTTCGTTTTCGGAAATATACAGGCGTTTGTTCTCGATATCGAGAATCGGCATGGCTGAATCCTGTAATTTCAGTTCATCTGCAATGGACAGGGATTCGGGAATGTCTTTCAGATAAAACTCAACGCCCTCAAAGCCGATAAGGTGTAGAAGAACATCGCAAAGAGAAGGCATTACGGCTGTGACAGCCATGATTTTTCCGAGCAGTTCATTGATATTGACAGGGAAACAGTAATTCCCTGCCGTGAAAGGATATTCTCTGATAAGTTTTTCAGATTGCTTATCGGACACTTCGGGAATGACACACGGCATATTTTCGGTTACGTTTTTGCCAAGATAACTGTTTACGAACATGAACAGCTTAAAAACATTGAATTCGGAATTTTTAGCGTTATTCTGAACAGTTTCGTTTTCTTCACTGTCGGATTTCATAAGGAGTATGGTTCTTGCATCTTTCAGCCCTATCCTGTCCAAATCAAGCTGTGAAAAGGGACTGCCTTTTCTGATAATGATATTTTTGAATTTTTTATTTGCTTGATGAGCCCTGAATAAATTGTCAATTTGATGTCTGACCTCATTTTCATCTTTATTTGACAGTATCACGATATATGTATTTTTCATGTCGTCAAAGCAATAATCATAGATGATAGAAGGCACCTTGTGATTATAATTCAGAATAACGATATGTTTTTTCAGTCTGAGTTTTCTGTGCGATGAAGCCGATTTTACCAATACATTTGTAATGATGTTGGTAACAAAACCGACTGTACCGCCTGTCAATGAAACCATGCCGAGAAGTACAACAACAGTAGTAACTATCAAAGAAATCGGATAGTCACTGTATTGATATCTTCCGCTGGGGTTTACCATGAGCGTAAATGCAAAACGCATCATTTCGGGAAATGTTCTGCCGGCATTTTCGGGCAAAAGCAAAAGCAGTGCCGAAGATAACGCTATCATTACTACATTGATAACGATGATGAAAATAAAAACGAATATGCCGGGATTATTCTCCCTGTGTACAGACAATTTGTTCCTTAATTTTTGAAAAAAACTCAATTCAGTATCCATAGCCAATCTCCTTAATGATAATTTTTTTGAAAAGCCTCATCAACATTATATCAGTAATTTCTCTGCAATTCAATTAAAAATGATTCATTTTTCATATCTATTACACAATAACTCCATAACTTTCATTTTCAGACATTCATAACGCTTTCTTTTTTCTTCATTGGCAAAATGTGTTTCTCTTGATTGCTTTGTGCATACGCTGTAATCAAGAATTTCATCACCAAATTGTT
>ONIF01000138.1 GCA_900317795.1 uncultured Eubacteriales bacterium
GTATGTCTTTCGGGACGCAGCATGGTTCAGGTCTTTACCCTCGCAAACTCGCTGGGTTACATCGATATCAAGCCTGACACGCTCATCAACATCGAGTCGATAGACAACTACCCTGATGACAAGATCGTCATCCTCACGACGGGAAGCCAGGCTGAGCCTATGAGCGCCCTGACGAGAATGGCTTTTGACTCTCACCGTTCGGTAGACATCCAGAAGGGCGACACGATCATCATATCCGCCGACCCTATTCCCGGCAACGAAAAGCCGATCTACCGCGTCATCAACGAGCTTTACAAGAAGGGCGCACACGTTATCTACCAGTCGCTCGCAGACGTTCACGTTTCAGGTCACGCTTACAGGGACGAGCTCATGATGCTCCACACCCTGATCAAGCCGCATTTCTTCATTCCCGTTCACGGTGAGCAAAAACACCTTGTTAAACATGCCGAACTTGCTGTTTCCATGGGTATTCCCAGAAAAAATATATTTATCGGTGACATTGGAAACGTTGTCGAACTCAATAAGGAACGTATCAGACAGCTTCCCAGCATACCTGCGGGAAATGTTCTTGTAGATGGTCTTGGTGTGGGCGATGTCGGAAGTATCGTTCTGCGTGACAGAAAACATCTCGGACAAGACGGTCTTATTGTAGTCGTTGTCACCCTCGACAGCCATGACAGACATATTGTTGCAGGTCCCGATGTTGTTTCAAGGGGCTTTGTCTATGTAAAAGAAAGCGAGCCTCTCATGGACGAGGCGAAAGACGTTGTGACGGAAACGCTTGATGACTGCCGTTTTCAGGGCGTTTATGACTGGAGTGTCATAAAGACTGCTATCAAAGATGACCTTTCCAAAATGATATACGATAAGACAAGAAGGAATCCTATGATACTTCCTGTTATTATGGAGGTCTGATTTGCAGGAAGTTGGTGAGTAAGGTTGAAAAAAAATACTAATTTTATAACACCTCTTTTTTTGATATTGGTAATCGTCATGTTTACAATGGCTGTCATATCATTCTGGTGGAATAAATTTGTTTTTATCGGTGAATTTCTTCTTTCTCTGAGTGCAGTCATTGTTGTGGGACTGAGTGCGTTCAGATTACGGCATTATATCTCTCAAATATTTATCAACGTCGTTCATGCCATTGATGACGAGGGCAAAAACAGAATTGAAAATATCGGCTGTGCTGCCGCTGTTATCGGTGAAAATAATGAAATTATCGCTGTCAACAAGCACTTCAAAGAATTGATTTGCAGCGGTGAAAGCCCCATTTCCGCACCTCTGACGGATTACCTTGGCGGTCACGATATTCACACTATTTTCAGCGACAAAGGCACGGATACAAAAAGAAATGATAAATGGTATGTTGTATTCGGTGTCAAAAGCGGTTCGGGGGCTATCGTCTATTTCATAGACAACGATTTGTACAAATCCAATTCAGACGAGTATATCTCTTCAAGACCTGTTGTTGCTATCGTCACTTTCGACAACAAAGAGGAACTTGAACGTCAGACCGAAGAGGGAAAAGCAAGTCAAGTCACCGTTTCCGTTGAACAGACCATTGTAAAATGGGTTGCCTCTACAACAGGCTTTTATAAGAAAATTTCGGGCGGCAGATATATTGTCGTTATGGAAGAAAGATATATCAAACAATTCATGGAGGAAAAATTCAAAATCCTTGAGGACATTCGTGAAATCAAAATCAATGAACGTGTCAATGCCACTATCTCCATAGGTGTCGGTCACGGGGGAAAGACTTTTAAAGAAAACGAACTCTGGGCAAGACAGGCTTTGGAAATCGCTCTCGGCAGGGGCGGTGACCAAGTCGCTGTAAAACAATCCGAAGAATATCAATTTTTCGGGGGCGTTTCAAAGGGCGTTGAAAAACGTGATAAAGTCCGTACAAGAGTTATTGCAGGCTCTCTTATCACCCATGTCAAAAACAGCAGCAATGTCATTATCATGGGACACAGATACTCTGACCTTGATGCTGTCGGGGCTTGTATCGGAATGTGGAGTTCCGTTTCAAAGGGACTTAAAAAACCTGCCTATATCTGCATAAACCGTCAGCAGACTCTTGCAAAACCCCTTGTCGCAAGCTTTGAAAAAGCAGGCTTTGAAAGCATTTTCAAGACCGAAAGCGAAATTCTTGATATAATGGACGAGCGTTCCCTCCTTATCATAGTCGATACACATTCGCCAAACTTTCTTGAATCAAAGGCTGTCTATGAACGCTCGGAAAGAGTTGTTGTCATAGACCACCACAGAATGATGGTAAATCACATAGATAATGCTGTTGTATTCTACCATGAACCTTATGCGTCATCTGCCTGCGAAATGACGGCGGAACTGATACAGTATCTCAGCAGCGAACCCCCAAGCCGTCTTGAAAGTGAAGCCATGCTTTCGGGTATCATGCTTGATACGAAAAATTTTGTACTTCGTACAGGCGTGAGAACTTTTGAAGCCGCTGCCTATCTCAGAAAAAACGGTGCTGATACTGTTGAAGTCAAGCGTCTTTTCTCTAACTCCATAGATACCTACAAAGTAAAATATAAGCTTGTCAGCGATGCCGAAATATTTAATTACTGTGCAATCGCCTGTGCAGATGAGGCAACTCCCGATATTAGAATAGCCTCTGCACAAGCCGCTGATGAACTTCTTGGAATTGAAAATGTCAAAGCTTCCTTTGTTATGTACAAAACAGGCAAAACTGTTAATATATCCGCCCGCTCTCTCGGTGACCTCAATGTTCAGGTTATCATGGAATCTCTGGGCGGCGGCGGTCATCAAACCATGGCTGCCTGCCAAATGGAAGATGTCAGCATTGCAGAAGCTCGTGAAAGGCTCGTTTCCATCATTAACGACCTCGACCTCAATACAATTAGCAATTAGCAATGTGCAATGTGCAATTATAAAAACAAAATTTAAAGAAAAGAGGATAAAATTATGAAAGTAGTATTGCTCGAAGATGTAAAGGGTGCAGGCAAAAAAGGTGAATTAGTCAACGTGTCGGACGGATATGCAAGAAATTTTCTCATGCCGAGAAAGCTTGCAAAAGAGGCTGATGCTCAGGCTATCAATGAATTGAAAAATGCCGAACAGTCCAAACTCCACAAAATTGCCGTTGAAACCGCTCAAGCTAAGGCAAATGCCGAAAAACTTACGGGACAGACGCTCGTTATGACTGCAAAAGCAGGTCAAGGAGGCAGGCTTTTCGGTTCTGTCACAAGCAAGGAAGTTGCCAACGAGATAAAAAAGAAATTCAGCCTTGCCGTTGACAAAAGAAAAGTTATTCTTGAAAGTGATATAAAAGCTTTTGGTACTTATAAATGTGAAGTCAAGCTTTATACGGGTATATCGGCTGAATTGAATGTAAAGGTCGTTGAAGAAACAAACTGATTTTGAATTGAAAATTGGAAACGAAAAATCATCTTGCAAAGTGGTTTGACGTTTTCAATTTTTAATTTTCTCTTACAAGAAAAGGAAGTGAATGATATGGATAACGAAATGATGGAAAGTGTGGGAATGCAGGACGATATGCCGTGTGACCCCGACTCCGAACAGGCTCTGCTTGCCTCTATCATCATAGAACCCGAAAATATATCCGTCGTAATGGAAAAAATCCCTTCAAGTGATTACTTCTATGTTCCTATCAACAGGGATATATACAGTGCTATGATAGAACTCTTTACAGTCAATATGGCTGTCAATTATGTGACGGTTCTTTCAAAAATGAAAGAAACAAATAAATATCCCCATGACCAGCTCAGAATTTATCTTGCAGGCATTGCCGACGAAGTGCCTGTTATTTCCGCAATAGATGATTATATCTTCATGGTAAGAGAAAAATACCTTACAAGAAAGCTTATCACAACTGCAAGGGAAATTATCGACTACACTTTAAAGAACAGCGGAGGAAGTGCCAATAAACT
The DNA here is from genome assembly GCA_900317795.1 of uncultured Eubacteriales bacterium. GTDB lineage: Bacteria > Bacillota > Clostridia > Oscillospirales > Acutalibacteraceae > UBA1213. The sequence goes on from ONIF01000138.1 coordinate 3,939, forward strand.
CATAGATTCCGCTGAGAAAAGAATATTTGATATTCGTGACCACCGTGACAGCGGAGGTCTGGAACAGCTTAAATATGCCATATTTGAAACGTTTGACAGGCTGGATTTACTCAACTCCCCCGACAGCGATAAATATGAAGCTATCTCTACGGGCATAGGGGCTTTGGATACGACTATTACAGGCTTGAATAAATCCGACCTGATAATACTTGCCGCACGCCCGGGCATGGGCAAAACAAGTTTTGCTTTGAATATCGCAAGCTATGTTTCCATGAAGTGCAAAAAGAAAGTTGCGTTTTTCTCTCTGGAAATGAGTAAAGAACAGCTTGCCGCACGTCTGCTTTCTACGGAGGGGCTTATTCCCGGTACAAAACTCCGTACAGGAAAGCTCTCCAATGAAGAATGGCAGAGGCTGATTGAGGCAGGCGATGTTTTGAGCAAGGCTGAATTATATATGGATTACAGCTCGGATATAACCGTACCCGAAATAAAGGCTAAATTGAAAAGAAGAAAGGACTTTGACCTTGTTATTATAGATTATCTCCAGCTGATGAAGCCTGCAAGGGCTAATAACAATCATGTGCAGGAAGTTTCGGAAATTACAAGGGATTTGAAAGTCCTTGCAAAAGAACTGAATGTGCCTGTTATCACCCTCTCACAGCTCTCCCGTGCAAGCGAACAGCGTGCCGAGCATAAACCTCAGCTCTCCGATTTGAGAGATTCGGGTTCTATTGAGCAAGATGCCGATATTGTTCTTTTTCTTTACAGGGAAGATTATTATAAAGATAAAAGCGACCAATCTCCGAATGATGTTTCCAATCACGGAGAATGTATCGTTGCAAAAAACAGACATGGCGAAACCCGTTCCGTTCCTCTGCACTGGCAGGGTGAATTTATGCGTTTCACTTCGGAGGTAAACGATGTTCATTAAAGCTCTCTCTGCCGTACAAAAATATAATATGCTTTCCCAAAACGATAAAATTGTAGTAGGACTTTCGGGCGGGGCGGATTCGTGTGCTTTACTGCATTTTCTCGTATCTCTCGGAAAGGAAATGAATTTGACCGTTTCCGCCTGCCATATCAATCATCAGCTGAGAGGGGCGGAGGCTGACAGAGATGAACAATTTGCTGTCGATTTCTGCAAAAATCTCCATGTTCCTCTTTATATCCTCCGTGCAGACGTGAAAGGCGAGGCTCTCAGACAAAAGAAAAGCACCGAACAATGCGGAAGGGATATAAGATATAAATTTTTCTCCGAAACAGCCGATATGCTTCATGCAAAAATCGCAACTGCACATACCGCCTCCGACAATGCCGAAACGGTTCTTTTTAACTTGGCAAGGGGAAGCGGTGCTTCGGGTTTATGCGGTATTCCTCCCGTCAGAGATAATATTATCCGCCCTCTTATCGAATGCACGAGAACGGATATAGAAAATTACTGCCGTGAAAATAATATTTCCTACGTCACGGACAGCACTAATTTGACCGACGAATATACAAGAAATAAAATCCGTCTGGAAATCATTCCCGTGCTGAAAAAAATAAACCCCGCTTTTGAAAGCAGTATTTCGGGTATGACCGAACGCATGAAAGAAACCGTTGACTTTATAGACAAATGTGCCGAAAAAGCACTTTCGGAGTGCCTTACGGATAAAGGATATTCCATAAAAAAAAAAAAAAAACTCGATAAAAATCCTCTGTGAAAAGCAATTCAAAAAATATTGCCGTTATCTCATCAGAAAAAATATGAAAGGAATTTGAAATGAACAGTGATATTCTTGAAATCAAAAAAATCGTGTATAATAGTGGTGCGGTCGAGATAAAAAACAATGTTTTTGCCGTGTCATCTCAGGGGTTTTTCCGTATCGTAAATCAACCTCCCGTCACCTCTGTACAAAGTATTCCATGGAACTCTCGGGAAAATTTGTTGATTAACAATAAAAAAATTTCACTTTCAAGAATAAATTCGGATATTTTTCATAATCGTAAAAAATTTGATAAATTCCTGTTTCATAATTCGATTGATTGTGATACAATACCATTGTCAGCGGTTTTCCGTACAAGAAGGCAGGGGGATTTTTTTCAGCCTCCAAAAAGAAATTTGACAAAATCTGTTAAAAAGCTCTTTATTGAAATGAAAATTCCCCGTGAGGAACGTGACGGAAT
>ONIF01000027.1:0-12767 GCA_900317795.1 uncultured Eubacteriales bacterium
CAGAGAGTTTCGGCAAAAAGACGAATTAACAGTAAAGGTGACAAAAGAAATAATGTCAATGAATTGCTGATTTCAAATTTTTGAAAGTGAGGAAAAATTAATGAAAAGAGATTTTAATGAGTGGCTGAGCAAGTTCAGACCGAGTATAGCTCCCTACGAATACTATGTTGATTTTAAGAAGATACATAAAAATGTTGACAGTATCAAGGTTGAATTGAATATTCTCAATGCTTTGATAGGTTCAAAGGATATAGAAAATGAATTTATCAGTATTGTTACAAAATATCCTGAAACATTGAAGTGTGTCCCCCTGTTGATTGCTATAAGATATAGTGAAATACATATCAGGGAAAATGACACCGATTTTTGTTATGATTTCGAGAACATGAACTACTCTGTTGAACAATATGCAGTATTTATGCGTAAAATAGGACTTTTTGACTTGTTAGAGAAACATATTGTACATAGCTTGGTTGACTATGTTACAGGAGTGGAAACGGGACTTGATTCAAATGCAAGAAAAAATCGTGGCGGTCATCTGATGGAAGATTTAGTGGAGAGATATATTCAAAAAGCGGGATTTGTTAAGAATGAAACATACTTCAAAGAAATGACTATCAGCAAGATAACTAAAAAATGGAATATAGATTTGTCTGCAATATCTAATAAGGGCAAGACTGAGAAAAGATTTGATTTTGTCATAAAGACTGAAAATATGATTTATGGCATTGAAACAAATTTCTATGCAGGCGGCGGCTCAAAACTGAATGAAACTGCTCGCAGCTATAAGCAGATAGCACAGGAAGTTGAAGAAATTGACGGTTTTACGTTTATTTGGTTTACAGATGGTTGTGCTTGGAAAAGTGCAAGGCACAATCTGGAAGAAACATTTGATGTGTTGGAAACAATTTATTCGATTGATGATTTGGAAAACGGTATATTATCAGATTTAATTTAGGAGTGTATGCAGGAACTATCATAATGAAAACAAAAATAACAAAATGGCAGCCGAATAATTTTGAATTGGAAATGACAACACATTGGAGCTTTCCTCAACGTGGTGACTGGGCAACACATGACAGTAAGTGGAGAGGGAATTGGTCACCGTATATTCCGAGAAATATTATGCTTAGATATTCACAAGAGGGCGATTTGGTGCTTGATCAGTTTGCAGGCGGTGGAACAACGCTTGTTGAGGCTAAGTTGCTGAATCGTGATATTATTGGCATTGATATAAATGATGTCGCATTAGACAGATGCAGGGAAAAGACAGCTTTTGACTATGAACAAGCCAAAGGCAAAGTGTATATCAAGAAAGGTGATGCAAGACATCTTGACTTCATTCCCAATGAAAGTATAGATTTGATATGCACTCATCCGCCATATGCTGATATTATAAAATATAGTGACGGTATAGACGGTGATTTGTCCCAACTGAAAGTAAAAGATTTTCTTGAACAAATGAAACCTGTTGCAGAAGAAAGTTATCGTGTCTTGAAAAAAGGAAAGTTTTGTGCTGTTTTGATGGGAGATACCAGAAAAAACGGTCACATGATACCTATGAGTTTTGATGTGATGAAAATTTTTCAAGATGTGGGATTTATACTTAAAGAAATTGTGATTAAAGAACAGCATAACTGCAAAGCAACAGGCTATTGGAAAACAAATAGTGTGAAATATAATTTTCTTCTGATTGCTCATGAATATCTCTTTATATTTCATAAATAGTGTACAAATGGAAGTGATCTGTATGTCCAACTTTGAAGAATTTTTAGCCGAGCAACTGAAAAATGATGAATTTCGCAGGGAATATGAAGAACTTGAACCGCATTTTACAATCATAAAAGCTATGATAAATGCCTATAATTCAGGAATAACAAAAAGTGATTTGGTTGTGGAAACAGGCATATCCCCCAAATATATAAGCCAACTCGAAAACGGTAATGCAAATCCATCTATAAAAACATTACAAAAACTTGCAGCAGCTATGGGAAAACAGTTGAAAATTTCGTTTATATAAGCAATTTACCCGACATAATCAAGAAAATTTGTCGGGTATTTTTTTGTACATACAAAATGTTATAATATCACAAAGAATTATATGGAGTTGAGAATATGGGAACATTTATTATGGGATACGGGAAATTGACTATCCCGGATAGCAAAAAAGCAGAATTTTTGTCCGATGCGAAAAAGGTTTTATATCAGGCAGGCTTACTTTCAAGCCATTATAATTGTGCGTTCAAAAAAGAATTCAAGTTGATGAGTTTCCCTAATTTTGACGGTAATGAAGCAGATTTCACATATAGTTATTTTGAGGATTCATTCTGGGAAAATGCAGGAATTGACCTTGAAAACGTAGAACTCTACAGTAATAAAATCGGTTGGCTGCAATTCAATAAGGCTATTCAGGCATTGTATATATTGGCTGAGTCTTATTCCGAAACGCCTTTTATCATGTATAGTTATAGCCGTCATACTCCTCCATTGGCTTTGAAGTGGCTCAGATATGTGCTGAAAAGAGATGTGAGAAGCCCGTTGAGATATGACCTTTGGGCAGCGTTGGAACTTATCATTCAAGAAGAACCGGATTATTTTGAAAATAATGAATTTAAGGATTTTTATACATGGTTTGCAGGCGATGATGTAAATATAAACACTTTATTGCCAACTTTTGTATCAGTCGTAGGAGTAAAAAAATATTTTGGCGATGTGTCAACAGACAAAGATGAGAAAAAAGATCCATCTATGTTATCATATTTGGATATGATGATTATTATGTATAATCAAATAAAAGGCTTCAAGCAGAGTTCCACACTCTCAGAAGAACAACAAGTCAGTCACTTGATTGAAATGCTGACGCTTGATGAAAACACGAAAGATGAATGGTTGAAAGACAAAACTCAATCAATAATGGTCAGTTTTTCACATATGCTTGCCCCTCAAATTACAGTTAAGATAATATCTGAAATTTATGAAAAAGATTTTTGGAAAATGTGGTTTAGTATAAAAGAAAAAAGTACATCAGAATGTATTAAATTACCGGAAAGCAAAGAAGAAAGAAAGTTAGAAGAAATTTCTACGGAAGAATATTTCTCGGTAAATGCAGATGACAAGCTGTATTGGTGGAGTGAAAACAGCGATGTAGTGATAAGTGATGAAACAAAATCATGGTTTGATACGCTGAATAAACAATATCAAAAACTTTGTGAAGAACTTAAAGAAGAAACAGACTTTTTACATTGGCAGAAAAGGCTTATCAATTTTCTCGGTTCAAATAACAGGAGATTTTATTTCTTTGAGGATTTGTATTTTGAATTTATCGGAAGTTTTCATGAAGTATCATTCAGGGCATGGACAGTTATGTTGGAAAATTTGGCAAAAAAAGAACACGAATGCCGAATGTTCATTTCAGTTTTGGCTAACAAGGAATTAAGAAATACAGTCTTTTCAAACAAATAATGATAAAAGCAACAGTTTTTAATTTGAACTGTTGCTTTTTAATTTTAAAAAATGTGAAAATATATATTATTTTATATTATAAAAATGTGTATTCAATGCTTGAATATGTATATAAAAATGTGTTAGAATATTGTTGTAATACTGAACAGGAGTGATTTTTTTATGGCTCATTTGAAAAGAAAGGCAGATATGTTTCTTGAAACTTGGAAAGCCGATAAAGACAGAAAGCCTTTGATAATCAAAGGTGCAAGGCAGGTAGGAAAGACCGAAACGGTCAGGGAATTTGCAAAAAAGCATTATCAATCCATGATAGAGATAAATTTTGCCTTGCAAAAGCAGTATAAAGACATTTTCAATGACGGTTTTGAAGTTGATACTATCATCAAAAATATAACCCTGCATGATCCGTCATTGAGTGTTATTCCGAATAAAACACTTATTTTCTTTGACGAAATGCAGGATTGTGTAAATTGTGCCACAAGCCTGAAATCTTTCAATCAGGACAGGCGTTATGATGTTATTTGTTCAGGCTCTCTCATGGGAATAAATTATGGTGAAATTGAATCCAATAGTGTCGGAAACAAAGAAGATTATGAAATGTATTCTATGGATTTTGAAGAATTTCTCTGGGCAAAAGGCTATTCCCCTGAACAAATCGAAGAATATTATAAACATCTTCTTGAAGTAAAGCCGTTGTCTGATACAGAATACAATGTGATGTTGGCAAATTTCAGGGAATATATCGTTATAGGCGGAATGCCTGCCATAGTGGATAAATTTGTGACAAATAACAATTACAGTGGTACTCTCAAAATGCAAAGACAGATATTGCTTGACTATGAAGAAGATATTACCAAATATGCACACGGTCTTGACAAGGGAAAAATCCTGAATATTTACAGGAAAATCCCTGTTTTTCTCGGAAAGGAAAATAAGAAATTCCAAATATCAAAAATATCAAAAAATGCAAGGAACAGGGATTATATCGGTACTGTCGAATGGCTCGACAATGCAGGAATTATCAATATATGCTACTGCATGGATGTTCCCGAACTGCCCTTGAAAGGGAATTATAATCCGAATTATTATAAGCTGTATTTCCGTGATACAGGCTTGCTTGTAGGTTCTCTGGAAGATGAAGTGCAGAAAGATTTGCGTGACAACAAGAATTTCAATACTTACAAAGGGGCATTGTATGAGAGTATTATTGCGGATATGCTTGTCAAACAGGGCTATCAGCTTTATTTTTACAAGAATGAATCAGGCACTGTTGAAATGGATTTCTTTGTGAGGAACAGCAATTCACTTATCCCCGTAGAAGTGAAAGCAAATGACAGTGCAACAGCGTCTTTGAATAAGCTGATAACAAGCGACAAATTTGCAGATATAAAATATGGGATAAAACTTGCCAACAAAAATATCGGTTGGAACGGTAAATTTTTAACCATGCCATATTTCCTGACTTTTTTGCTGAAACGCTTTTTGTCGGAAGCAGATATGGGAAGTTTTTCGGAGTAAAATATTCCCCACTTATTGAAAGTGGGAATATTTCATTGTTTGAATCTGTCAAAAAAGCTTTTTTTGAAATTGATCGAGAAAAATTCTTTTGCAGCAGCAAGATCCATCACGACACAATCACGGACTTTTCTTGGAACAAGATTTTCCGGAAGTTGTCTGATAATTCTGTCAGCTTCATAGGACTGCCCTGTATTGTAGCTGAGAGTGTTGGCTTTTTTATCTATCTCAAAACAGTCATGGCTTGTTTTCCATGCCGATTGTATTTCTTTTATAACACTATTAGCAGTTACTTTCTCACTGAAATAGTTATCAAGTGACAGAGGTCTTATATATTCAGGCAGATCAGAGGAATATTCTTTAAAAATATCAAGCAAAATACCGGCAGACAGTTTCAAAATATCGGGAGGAGTTTCTTCATTTTCGTCTTTGATAGATTCGGAAAGCTCCTTGACTTTTCCTGTCATTCTGTGCAGATATTCCCGATAAAATGCTGTACCGATATTTTTTTGTGTTTTTTTGACGACTGTACTTTTCATGACCTCTGTATTTGTCAATCCCGCATTCACTCGGCATATAACAGTTCTTCGTGTAATTTCCTGTGCAACCGATTTCACATCTTCATTTGCACTGATAACGACAGCCGGATAATGAATATTTTTGTCTGCAATGCCAAAAGCATCACTTTTTATCGTTTCTACCGCATGTTGGGAAAATCTATCTCGTGTAAGGTCATCAACAATGATAGGCACTCCCTTGACATTGTATTTAAATGCTTCGATACTTTTTCTTGTAAACTCAGATGCAGGCAGAACAGTTGATTGACCTATCATCATTTTTTGCAGAGTTTTTAAAAAGCTTGTTTTACCTGCTTTACTCTGACCATATATCAAGCCAAAGGCAGGATATGGCAATAACGGATGATTATTTCGTTCTGCTACATCACGCATAATTGCCATAAACGGTGAACAGAAAAACCAGTTGGCAAATTCATAATAACGATTTTGCATATAGCGGTAATCTCCGTGAAACGCACTAAAACCGTCAAGATAATACAGAAACCATTTTATATCATTTTCAATATCCTCTTTTGAGGGAGTAAGGTCTAATTTTATATCATTGAGAAAAGCTGTTCCTTTGTCAATGTCAATAACAAGCTGAGGAAATTCCTGTCTTTTTTCTTTTTCTGCCTGATTTGCTTCTTTTGCCTGTGTTTTCATTACTGTAACTTTTGAAGGTGAAAGAAGTATTTTTCCTTTTTTGTCTGCTTTTGGAACGATTGTTTTCATTTTATCTGAGAGCTTTTTAATATTCAATGCAAACTCTATATCTTCATCAGCACTATGGTCTGGAACAATGGCAAGAGCTTTTTTTATTTTGACTGCCTGTGATATAGGAAGTGTATCCAAACCGTCACAATCATCTGAAAAGAGAATTGCTTTTTCTGTGATATTGTCCGTACAGTCCTCACGCAATGTTTCATAAATGCTCATATACCATTCATAAGCTTCTTCACCGTCCATATATGATATATTTTCCCTCTGATGTCCTGAAAAAGCCTGTTCCGACATATTTGCTGAGCCCATGATAACTCTTTTCTTTCCATCTTTGGAAGAAAGCAGATATATTTTTTCATGAGAGAGCTTCCCATGAGTTACCAAAAGCTTCAATGTACCATTTTGGATTCTGTCTATAAGTATATCTTTTGACTTGTTTAAACGTACTCTTTCAATTAATGCAGTCTGGAAAGCCATTACTTCATTTACGGCGTATGAAATTACTTGTTCACATCCAAATATTATCTCAGCATTTTCAAAAAGATTGATCAGCTTTGCGATAAAGCCTATTCCTGAAGAATATGTAATAGCGTGCAGTTCGTCATATCCTGTAAACAGCTCCTGCCATGATGTACTGTGTCCCTCAAGAAATTCAAGACGAACAACATTTAAATTACCTAAATGAGCAGTGTTGTTATCTTCATTTTCGTCAAATAATGATAATTGTTCTTTATACATTTACATCACATCTCCTCACAAATAAGATTTATTGATAAATCTTATCGTATCATTACATTCAAAAAAAGTCAAGAATTGCTCAGCCTTAATCTATATAGTGCAAAGTTTTTCAATAAAATTTGTATGCTCACAATCGTATCAAAATAAATATATTTAAAAATATATCAAAATCCGAACGAAACTTTTGTCTTTCGTTCGGATGATTTTGTATTAAATTATATGGACATTTTTGTAAATACTTAAGGCTTTTTCATATTGTTCAATAAAATTTTGCCGATACTCTGCCGGCTGCAAAATTTCTGCGTCACCGCCGAATTTGAAAAAGTACATGAAAGTTTGAAGTCTGGTTGCCTTAAAATGAATAATATGTGTATCTTCCTTATCAAAAGAAATATCAAAAGGTTTGTATTGCGTTCTTGAATATAGGTATTCTATGCCTTTGTCAGACAATCTTACAGTAACATCACGTAATATATCACTCAAATACAATATTCCATCTGTTGCAAATCTTTTTTGTATGTATTCTTCCATGTCCTTATAACTTTTAATGTCTGCCTCCGGATATTTTTCACGAAAGTAAATTTGTTTTTTAGGCTCTATTTTTTTTATACGTTCAATACTAAAAATTTTTCTTAACGGAATGCCAAGGGTATTTCGATAAAAATATATTTTTTTGTCTTTATCAAAATAGAGTTTAAATCCTGTCAGATAAATATTATTATTTTCGTCAGACGTTTTTATTTCATATGGAAATATATTACTTGGATGTTCGTAATCATTTTTATATACTTTCAAATTATATTTTAAGTCTATTGCATCTTTAAGCTCTGAAATCAACTGTTTGTAAAAAATTTCTTCACGCTTGTTCAAAGGCATTTTACAGTATTCCTCTATAAAAAGCATATAATATGCCGCAAAATCAGACGGATAAGGATTATATGGCTCTAATATCTTATTGATTTTATCTTCAATATCTTTATTGATTTTTATATTAACACTTTTTGCTCCGATATTTCTCGTTCGTTTCACAGATGACGGATCAAATTTTCTGCCGTCATACATATTCAAAAATACAGTATTCAGGAACTTATTGAGAGTAAATTTATATTTGTTGTCCTTTGCCTTTTCGCAGGTACGAAATAAATTGATGTCTTTTTCTATCACAGCATACACATCTTTTTTCAAACTGACACACATTCCGTTTTCGATTATACTGCTCATAATATCATCTCCCGATATGATTATACAACCTATGGGGGAGAAATGTCAATTAAAAATTATAAAAAATATTGAAAAATACAGGATAATTTATAGAACAAAGTTTGAAATTGATATTGAAGAATACCATTGAATTTTACCGTATGCTCTGATATAATGATTATAGTCGATAGAGGAAACCGTGACCGCCGTTGTAAACGGCATGACTTTAAGGAGGTATGTCTTATGTTGGCATTGTTAGGTGGACTCGCAGGATTGGCAGCGAGTGCGACAGGAACTCTTGTAAGTACGGCTATACCGGTAATCGGTGGACATCTGGCTGCGGGTGCGGCTACCATCGGAGCGGCAGCAGGTGCAGGAGCTGTCGGATTGGGAGCGTCTGCAGCAGGCGGAGCACTTGTTTCGGGTGCAACCACTACCGCTTGTAATGCAGCTACTTTAACGGCAGCACACGCTGTCAAGGAGTCTATGAATGACTGATCGTCACATCGGAGCATGGAGAGGAGGAATGTCCGTTCTTTGCTTTGTTGCTGCACTGGCTTCTTGTCAGGCTGACAGTGAGGCTCTTGAGGGAATGTTGAATGTTTGTTCCGTTCTGAAAACAGTTTCGTGCTGTTCAGAGAATGTGAACTGTTCCTTATCATCAGGAGGTGATGTGTATGTTGACGATCGTTATTAAGTTCTAATTGAGCAGGTGTAGGTGTTATGTTTGAGTGTTACGGCGGTGATTTTTTCACCGCTTTTTTATTAAAAAACTTGAATAAGTGAAAAATTTATATTATAATTTTTGTGGAGGGATTGATTATGGCTACAATTCAAGAAATTACAAATAAATTTGACATTTATGAATGGAATATTATCAATACTTCAGAAATCGACAAGCAAGATTTTAAATCAGTTGTTTTAGAGTTTGCAGATAATGTAGATGATTTTGCAACCGCTTTTACGGCATTGATTAGTTTTGTTATAAGATGTGATCTTGGTGATAAAAGTAAAACATATCAAGAAGTGTTATCAGAATACACAGAAGAATTGGTAAATAAAACCAAATTTTCAAGTCAAGATAAAAAAAACTTAATAACTTTTTTAAATAATTTCTCTGATACTATTTGCCAGAATGACTATGGCAATAATTATGAACAAAATATGTATAAATTATACAAAGAATATAATTATTCAATAATCTCTATCTATCTTTTTTGTTACTATATGCACTTATACTGTATGAAAGAAAAAGAAGAAATACTGAATAAATTGAATGAGATTTTCACTAATATGAAATCTGATATGTTAGACTATGTATTGTGTCTTGGAGGTTCATATGCCCAAGTATTTTTGTTTCCTATGTGTTATTATGGTGCTGTACAGGAAATGAATCTATCAATAATTTTAGAATATTGGAAATCAATATGTGAGAAACTCTCTATATCACAAGATTCATCTATTCAATTATCAAATTTTTTTAAAAAATATGTAGATTATAATTCTAAAAATAAAGACACATATATGGAGGATATATTTGCAGGATTTTCGTATCATCTTACTTTTTCATGTTCAATTGAGAATGAATTAAATTACATAAATAATGAACCAATAACAAGATCCGATAGTGAAGTTGAAAGAACTTCTAAACTTCATATTTTCAATTTTGTTAAAAGTAAAAACATTTTTAAAAAATTACTTCAAACTAATTTATATTTAAAAGAAACTAATACCGCCCTTACGGAATCACAAGAAAATAAAAGGCACATATTGAACAGTTTTTCACATCGATACAAAAACATGAAAACAACCTCTTTGTACAAAGTTGCCAATGCACTCTTAAAAATGGATTCAAAAGAACTCAAAAAATACGGCAGAACCGTATTATTGGAATATGGCATTAAAGAAAATCTGAAAAAAGAAGTTGACATTTTACAGTTGCAATTTGAAGATAATATTGATAAATTAAAGGAAAAAATACAAAACTCTACTCAGCAACAATATTCACAGCAGGATAACTTCTCTATATCCGAAATAATTAATAACGTAATAAAAAAGTGTATTATCACATTGGTACATGATGGCGGTGATGAATCCAAAGCTATCAGAAAATTTTGTTTTAAAGACTATGATCTTATATCTATCCGAAACAGCTTTGAAGAAAATGTTTTATTCGAGGAAAATATCAATCCCGTTACATGGTTTAAAGAAAATATTGCTCACAACTTTGAAGTTAGTATTTCACCATTTTGGAAAGAAATATTTTTCAAGAAACATGATTATGCAGACAATATAATTTCAGATCTGTTAACAGATCTGTTAATGAACGCTTTGAAATATGCGGATAAAACACAGAATATTCAATTTGATTTAGACGAAGATGATAACTTTATGATTATCAGGTCAAGAAACACCACAGTAAAAGATAAAACAAATATTCCAAGTTCGGGGATAGGACTGGAATCACAAAACGATTTACTCAATGTATTAAATAAAGCCGAAACAAATCTTAACAATTCGATTACATTCGAAGAATCAGATGGTATTTTTTCAATCGAAGTAAGAATAAGTAAAAATTTAGTCAGGGGGAATGAAGATGTATAAAGATATTCTTTGGATAGACGATATTGACAACAGCGACAGTGATGCGGCAGACCTGGAAGATGAATATGAGGAAGATATCTCGTTATACAGTGACGAGATGCTTTCTGATGAAGATAAGGAAAGTCTTATAAAACAAGATGATAGTTTAAGTCCATATGCAAAAAGAATAAAATTATGCCGTAAAATGCTGTCAGCCTGTCACGAAATTGATACTAACTACCGTAGATACAATCTTGTCATATTCGATATGAATATGACCAAAGGCTGGATCAACAGGGCAGACGATATTAAGAAACTGTCCGAAATATTGTCAAAAAACAAGATAAACGGATACGGACATGATACAAAGGAAGATAAAATAGCAGGCATATACTTGTATCTGTTGTTATTAAACAAAGGCTATCCTGCTGACAGAATGATTATTTATACAGGAAATTCAACGGACAGTCTAAAATCACACTTTTCATATCTTAAACTTGATAATATAGTAAAATATAAAGGTGATGGCAAAGATACACTTGATCTGGAAACAAGCTATTATCCCGAAAACAGTTACTACCGCATACGCAGACTTGTACTGCAGGCTTGTGACTACTGGAAAAAAGACATAGCCAACAAAAAAGACCAAGATATTCCATTTAATAAGATATACTTTTCAAAAGACACAGACAAACAAATAAGTACAGAAAATTTCAAAGAGCTTCTTGAACGTGTAGAAATGATGTTCCCTGTCATTCAGCCTGCCTCACCTGAAAAAGTGTATTATCAGGCTGCAAGAATACTTTGTGAATACCACGAAAACAAAGCAGACATCAAAATACTTTTAAAAAAAGTTCTTTATCCTTTTCACATGGTATGCAGAAATTTCAGAAATTGGTCATCACACAATAAATTTAAGGATACCCAAATGCCTGCCGACATTTTCGCTTTACTCCTTTGCATCACTTTACGCACTTATTTTGATACAGAACAAAAGGAAAACGAGAAATTTTCAGATAATGTCAATGACTATGAAAAAATTTATTTTTCCGGAAGAACTAATTTACCGCCAAATAATGAAAAAATAAACGGAAAAATCAGTTATATCATAAATGATATTCCTGTAAAAAAAATTTTCTTTGAAAAATATTCAACAGAAAAAATTATTTGTTCTGAATTGTTATATAAGTGGGGTGAAATTATTGATAAAAATGATATCGGCGATATTTTCCTTTCAATATTATTTAAAAATCACACAATAAAATTTAATACAGAGGATTTTGAAAAACTTTTTAAAACTATCTTTGAGAACGATAATCAGATAGACGGAAAAATTTTTGAAGTAACAATCAATGAAATCCCCATTGATAATAACAAGTTTACAGATTTATCCTTTAGCGAAACTTATAGAATATGCTGCAAAAATAATAATACATAAACAACACTGCCACAAAATGAAAGTTTTGTGGCAGCTAATTTTTATCAAATAAATCAAAAACGAACAATTCATGTGTCGGCTGATTTTTCAATCTAACCGATACAATTTATTTTTTACCGAACAATTTTGAAAAAAAGCTTTGTTTCTGTTTTGGCTGTTCCAGTTCATCAGATGATTGCTCCATGACAGAATATTCAGTAAGCTGCTTCTGGATAGTTCCTGCGTGGAGAGCCTGTGCAGCAGTTAAAGCGGTTGTCATATTTTCCATTGCCACAGTGATTTGTCCGATCTGGTTGTCTTTAGCAAGCAGTTGTTCTTGTAAAAGTTGAATGTGTTTGCCTTGTGCTATGAGCTGTTCTTGCAACAATCGAATTTGCTCATCTTTGATAGTCAATTGCTTATTTAATATTAATATTTGCTCTCTCCAAATAGTATTCTCTTGTTTCGGTTGCTCTGACTGTTGCGATTGTTCCGACTGTTGCGATTGTTCCGACTGTTGCGATTGTTCCGACTGTTGCGATTGTTCCGACTGTTGCGATTGTTCCGACTGTTGC
>ONIF01000027.1:12808-19394 GCA_900317795.1 uncultured Eubacteriales bacterium
CGATTGTTCCGACTGTTGCGATTGTTCCGACTGTTGCGATTGTTCCGACTGTTGCGATTGTTCCGACTGTTGCGATTGTTCCGACTGTTGCGATTGTTCTGACTGTTGCAGTTGTTATAACTGTTGCGATTGTTCTAACTGTTGCCGTTGTTCCAACTGTTGCGATTGTTCTAACTGTTGCCGTTGTTCCGACTGTTGCGATTGTTCCGACTGTTGCGATTGTTCTAACTGTTGCAGTTGTTCTAACTGTTGCGGTTGCTCTAACTGTTCTTCATTACCCTCTAATATTTCCTTTTTGATTTGAAAGATTTGTGTTTCGGAAAAGATATATCTGTTCCCCACTTTGAAAATTTTATCTTTCCAACCTAACTTTATCACAGCTCTATTGATGGTCGTCTTACTTACACCCAGTTCATCTGCTAACTGTTTAATTGTCATTTGCATTTATATCAATCCATTTCTCAAATATTTTTTATTCGTTCATCTGCTACCCCAAGATTTTTTTTAAATCTATTTTTCCAAAAGCAATAGAAAAAAATTTTCTTCCGTTTAAAAATTTTCCAAAAACGATTTTGCTCTACCCAGAAAAATTTTGAAATCTGATTTTTTAAAAACAGCAGAAAAAATTTTTTTCAATTCCAACATAGCACAAGAAAAAAATTTTTTTGCTTTCAAAATCAATTTTGATTAACCAGGGAAAACTTTCAATTTGATTTTTCAAAAAAGATAGAAGAAATTTTTTTCAAACTTTTCTGTTCGTTATGGTGAGCAAAGCGATTTGACTTTTTGTTGAGTGTAAAAAGTAAGGGGTGTGGGGATTTCACCACCAAGCGATTTTGGATGTACTTTGTATATACAAAATCAATGCTTGCATATCACCTTTTTTTACCATATTTTTTAATTCTCATACAGAAATATATTTACAGGATTTTTCAAAATAAAAATTTTTTAGAAGATATTGTCAAATTTTCGTTGCAAAAAATCTTTCAATAAGTTATAATAAAATAAACGGGGTAGCGGTATCCCCATACCACTACCCCAACAACACAAAGAGGTTACCACTCAATGTATCATTTGTTTATTTGTTATGTTATTAAATTTCCTATAATATTGTAACATAACAAACTAAAAAAATCAAGTGTTATGAGTTGTACCCTCGTGAAAAAATTATTTTTACGGAGGGGATTTTTTATGTCCTTATTTGTTTTAGACAATAAAAATATTTCAAAAGCCATTCATCTCTTACATCCGAACAAAGAACTTTTTGAAATTCGTTTGATCAACGGCAACTACAATGCAAGCGGCTACTTCACAAGTGCCGACACTGCCATCAAAGCCTTACAGGACTTCCGTCCTGAATGGAATTCCCGTACACCAAAAGCGAAAGCCGCCAACATCTTCGTCACTCTCAATCCGATTGATATGTCCTGCTATGCTCGTCAGCAGCATGACTGTTTCATGGAAAATGTTCAGCCGACTACAAAAGACAATGAGATAACAAATCTTCACTGGCTCTTGATTGATTTGGATCCAAAGAGAATGTCTGGTGTCAGCAGTTCGGACAAAGAGTTACAGCTTGCAAAGGACAAAGCAAAAGCCATACACAGCTTTATGTCTGAACGTGGCTTTAAAGAACCAATTCGTGCCATGAGTGGCAACGGCATTCATTTGGTTTACCGCTTTGACGTTCCGAACACATCAGACAATGTGTCTGTCTTTGAGAACGCTCTGAAAGTCTTGTCCGAAAAATTCAGCGACGATGAAGTTGAAGTAGACACGACTGTATTCAATCCTGCCCGTATCTGCAAGCTCTGGGGAACGATCGCACACAAAGGTGCAAACACTCCCGAAAGACTTCACAGGAAAGCGTATATTGAGCCGTCTGTGCCATCTTCCATTGACGTTAATGATTTTACATTACTTCAAGCATTAGCGGCTGAATTTGAGGAAAATAAAACGCCTGAGCCTGTACAGACTTCTGCACCGACAGGCAGAAAAGAAAAATTTGATTTGCAGCAATTCATTTCAAAATATAATATCCCTGTCAAAAGCATTGACCATACTCCTAACGGAACCGTCAAGTATATTCTTGAGCATTGTCTGTTTGATGAAAGCCACAAGGGAAAGGACGCTGCTATTTTCCAAAAGCCTGATGGCACTTGCGGTTACAAGTGCTTTCATAACTCATGCTCAAATAAGCACTGGAAAGATGTCAGACTGATGTTTGAGCCTAACGCATACGATAAAAAGACAGACTCAAAGACAAAAAGAGAGAAAAGGCTGTCTGTTTATGACATTGACGGAACAGGATTGCTCACCATAGAGAACCTGAAAAACTACATGAGAATGAAAGGCTACAAGGTGCAGTACAATTTAATCAAACATTCTTTGGAGTATTCAGGATTCAAGGGACATTCCGCTACATATCTGCCCGAAACGGCACCGACAATCATTTACAACGAGTTGCAGACAGAATTTGAAAAGTGCAACACCAACAAAATAAATTATCAGAAAATGGCTTATGCAGGCTGTTTGCGGCTTGTTTAATGATGATGAACACCCTTTTTCGCTTGATCTGATACTTGTATTCAAAGGAAAACAGGGTATTGGCAAAACAAGATTTTTTGAACACTTGGCAATGATACCGAAATATTTTGGAGAAGGTGTCTGCATTGATCCACGCAACAAGGACAGCGTTATTCAAGCAACAAGTAATTGGATATGCGAATTGGGCGAAATCGGCAGCACTTTGAAAAAAGACATGGACAGCGTAAAAGCCATGCTGACAAAGGCAAATGACGAGTACAGACTTCCATACGGCAGATCAACTCTTAAATTTCCTCGCATGACCTCATTTGTTGGTACTGTCAACGATGATAAGTTTCTGATAGACCAAACAGGAAACAGGAGATTTGCAACTGTACCCATAGCAGATGATGTACATATCGACTACAATACACAAATCAGAACTTTCGATTCCTTACAGTTGTGGGCACAGGTATATCGTATTGTACAGGAAGAAATCGCCAAAGGTGCAACAATGGCAAGTTGCTTCAGACTTGATCCCGAAATGAAAGAAGAATTGGACAGCAGAAATGAAGAATACACTAAACCAATGAAAGCAGAAGATGAGGTTATAGACATTCTTTCAAGATTAAACATGGACAAACAAGATCCAACAAAAGGCTATAAAATTCAAGAGGAATATATGACTGTAACCGAATTCATGAAACATCATTCTGAATTGTCAAAATATACAGCAAATCAAATCTCAATAGTGTTAAATAAATTGGGGTATGGAACAGTCAAGAAAAAAATAAATGGTAAAGTCATCCGCATGAAATTATTATTAAAAGAAGAATTTGATTAACTTTTTTAATTTTGTGATTTGTTCACTTTTTTTGTGATAAGGTTGACGCAGAAAGGCTTTTTGGGGCAAAGGTTGACGCAGGTTGACGCACCTATGACAGGTGCGTCAACCTCATTTTTTGCAGTTATAATCAGTGTTTCTGGGAAAAGGTTGACGCAGGTTGACGCAGGTTGACGCAGGTTTGTATATATTTATTAAAAATACCTATTTTTTTTCCTATTTTATTAAAATAGAAATTTTTTATATTTTAGGGTTTTCAAAAATAAGGCATTGGTGCGTCAACCTTTTTTTAAAAATCCCTATTTTAAGCCATTTTTTTAATTTTTATCGAACATTAGTGCGTCAACCTTTACCCCTATCTGCGTCAACCTTTACCCCTATCTGCGTCAACCTTTACCCCTATCTGCGTCAACCTTTTTACCTTTTTTTCTCTACCTGCGTCAACCTTTTATCTAACAAGATACCGTCAAGAATTGTCACACAAGATAGATATATAACATTAGTAAAATTGGTAATTTTGGAAATATATGGCAGAAAAAGTATTAAAAAAGTGAGCAAGGCAGAATAGTAAAATTGCCCTGCTCGGTATGTTTTCAGTTATTATTTTTGTTGTTCTGATTGCTGAAAAGCATAGCCAACTGTTCAGCCTGTTTTGTCTGCATATCATCAATTTTAAGCTGCATTTCGTCAATTTTACGTTGATACTTGCTTGCTGTATCGGCTATGGCATATTTTACGGCTGTTTCTCTTTCTCTTTCGGCAGCAGCTAATTCTTTTGTCTTGCTTGCTTGTTCATCAGCCAGTGTCCTTTGTACTTCCGAATAGGCAGATTTCAGTTTCATCAGCTCATCAGACAGCTTGGAAGATGTTGTTTCAGCCTGTTCTGCTCTATTGCTCAATTCAGCGTTTTTTGCTTTAAGCTGTGCCAACTGTCCCTGTAATTCCTTAACCTGACCTGACAGCATAGCTGATATAGTTTCCGCTTGCTCTCTTGCCTTTTGTTCTGTATCGGCTCTTTCTTTCTCATTCTGCAAGGATTGACTGTTTTCCGACACCTTTTCCTGCATAGCTTTCAACTGCTTGTCGGTATCCTGTACAACTTTGTCATATGATGTTTTATACTGCTCTGTCTGCTCCACTGCCTTTGCTTTCTCCGCTTGTAACTGCATGATCGTTTTGTCTTTGGAAGATAACAGGCTGTTGAATTCTGTTTTCACACGCTGTTCGGCATTCTCGTTCAGTTCCAAAGACCTCAGGAAAGCCCCCTGTATCGCCTGTATGTGTGTGTCAAACTCGACTATCTCAGTTTTCCTATCCATCAATACAGATTTTGCATTCTGCATTTCATAGGTGGTGATAAGGCTATCCAGTGCTGTATTCTGATTGTCAAACTCGCTGCAAAAAGCCTTGAATTTCTCTGCAACACTATCCGAGATACGAAAACTGCGTACTTTTACTTCATCGTTCATCAAAATTTCCCCATTTCTACATAAAATATAGTGTCATACATTGTATTACGATATAATGTATGACGCATTACATACAGAAATTTTAGCAAATTATTATTTATCTGTCAATAATTCTGAAATATGTAATACAAGTAATACTCTATAATACGTTATCTTCTGCGTCTTGGTATGTAGGTGGGAGGGGATTTTTGTACATTTTCATTCTTATCGGTAGTATTTTCGGTTCTTTTAGGTTGATTGAGGGGAACAAGCGGCTTTTTTTCTGATTTATTGACCTTGTCTTGTGTAATGGTACGATACGAATAAGATTTTAGCAAGAACCAGTCAGTTTTACGTTTAGTTTGAACTTTTGCGTTTGGTGTTCCCAAAATGTTATTTTTATCGGGATATTTATCTGGATAGAGTGCATGAAGTATGAAATCTTTGTTTTCTTCGAGAAATACCAAACGGATTTTCTCATTGGCACGAAATTTTACAAACCTGTCTGTTTCATTTTTCAGCAACTCAAGTTGTTTCGGCTCTATCAGCAAGTATTCAATTTTGCTTTTGAGTTGTTTTGCTTTCTTTTTCATTTGTTCATAATCGGCATTGGGTTTATGTACTTTATTATGTCGTTCAAGTATTTTTATATCATCTACTCTTAATGCCTTTTGTAAAATATATTTATCTCTTTCCTTGACTGTAACCATTGCATAGTCTTTATAAATTCGGACAGAAAAGAAAAATCCATAAGTATATAATTTGGGAACAGCAGACAATGCAAGTTTCACAAAATAATTTTCCCCTTGAGAGGACATCAAGCGTTGATATGGGATATTTCCCGCTATTCTCTGCATTTTTTCTATTCTTCTGACCTGTTCGGCAAGGGAGGGTACATATCTCTTATATTTTTTCTGTTTTTTGTTGTACAAATGAAGTAAATCATACTTTTTATCAAGCATACTTCTCCTTTTTCGCCTGACAAGAAGCCTGAATATGATTGAAAGAAGTGTCAAAAATGGATTTCCAGAAGCTTTAATGTGTTTTTGCATATATAGAGCCTCATTTTTTTGTGCAAGAGGGAGATTTTTTGAGAAATATTTTTTTTCGTATCTTTCAAATTCACTTATGAACGGTGATTGTGCTTTTTTCTTTTTGATAGTGCCGGCAGATGATATTTCGGGAGAGCGATAAAATCCCATCTTTTTTTCTAAATTTTCTTTTCTATAAACTGCACCAAATTGTTTTGCAAGTGTACTTGCACGAATTTTCTTTGTTTCGCCTATTTTTTGAAAGGTTAAGTCTTTTTCACCGTATCGGATAATTTCAAAACCTTTGTTTTTCATATAGCTGATAAAATCACTTTTTGTTATGCACATTTCGCTTGATTCTTCGAGGGCATTACATAAATCTACTTTCCATGATTTGCCTTTTCTTGCAAGTTCAAGCGTGTCTTGGTCTATGCTGCGGAATCCTGACGGCTTTTCAATTACTGTCAAGCAGTTTTCTTTACACAGCTTATCGCTTTCATTACGCATATTTTTAAGCGTATCCGCATTTCCTTTCCATTTAAACCCTGTTTCCATATTGACGGAGTTGATGATGATGTGATTGTGTATATGCTCCCTGTCTACATGAGTTGCTATAACAACCTGAAATCCTGTTGCAGCCTTTTGGGCAAGTTCTACTCCGATTTTATGAGCAAGTGCAGGAGAGATTTTTTCATTCGGAGAGAAACTCTGTATATAGTGGTGTGCTAAAATATTCT
>ONIF01000117.1 GCA_900317795.1 uncultured Eubacteriales bacterium
AATAAAAAATGCACCTCTGCATTGAAACAGAAGTGCAAAAAATACATTATAAAACTGCCGGATAAGTGTGAAGATACAGCTATCCCACACAAACCCTTATCAAACGGCAAATTTCACAATTCTGTTTCGATATGATACCAATGTGATGTTTATTAGGTCGTATATTAAGCATAATCATGAAATTCACCCTTTCGTTAACATTATAGCGACACTATCATACAACTTTTTTTCACTTTTGTCAAGCAATAAATAAACATTCAGTCCCACCAGAATGACCAAACTTTTGAATTTATCAGCAAACTTGCAAGAGGTTTGATTTCCTGCATACCCTGCTCGATTATATCATTACAAAATCCATATTGTTCTTCTGCAAGTTTCAAAGCGTCAGACTTGTTTCCGACAGGCTCAAAACAATATAAATCCAAAGTATCACCCGAAATAACTGCAGGTACAGCTTTATGCAACTCATACCAATATTTGCAGACAGCCATCATATCCTCGGCATCGGGACATTCATTCCAGCCTCCAAACGGTATCCATGCGAAAATTTCCCATACATTCAAAGTAGGAATTTTTGCAATAATCAAATCTGCCGAAGATGAATTTTCCAAAATCATTTGTGATTTGATTGTGTCATCAAAATCTCCGTAAAGACTTGCCGTACTGCCGAAATACTTTTTGACAGCCTTAACCTGTTTTTTAAATCTGTTTCTCAAAAACTCCCTGCCGTAATCCAAATTCATGGACAACAGTTTATTTCTGTATGCATCAATATCTTCACTGTTTATTTCCAAAATTTCCGCAAGGCTGTCATCACAGCTCAGTATAACAGGTGTATAGCCGTACTTTCTGCCTTTTTCATATTCTTTCAAATACAGCTCCGTTATCTGCTCACCCGAATATGATTTGTCTATCTTTTCATAGTCACACCCAATATTTTTTACTATCATTGCAAGATTTTCCGAAAAGTTACTCATATTCTTTTCCCCCTTTATATTTCTGTTCCTATTATAACATGTCAAAAGGGAATTTTTTTGTACATATCAAATTAACCGGCCGTCAGAAATTTCTATTTTTCGTTGGCAGAAATCGGCAATATTCATATCATGTGTAATGATAATAATAGTCTTGCCGTCATCATTCAGATTTTTGAAAAGTGCCATAATTTCGGCAGAAGTCTGTGTATCCAATGCTCCTGTCGGCTCATCGGCAAGTATGAATGACGGTTCGTTTATTATCGCTCTGGCAACGGCTACACGTTGTTTTTGCCCTCCCGAAAGCTGATTTACTTTTTTTGAAGCCTGTTCCGTAATGCCGACTTTTTTCAAAGCGTCCATTGCCAATTTTTTCATTTCACGAAAATTATATTTGTTATTGAAATAAAGCGGAAGCATAACATTCATCAATACACTTTTATGTTCCAGTAAAGAAAAATCCTGCATAACAAATCCAATCTTTTGGTTGCGGAGTTTTGCAAGTCTGCTATCTCGCAATCCCGACGCTTCAACACCGTCAATCTTTAAACTCCCGCTGTCATAGCTGTCCAAAAGACCTATTATATTCATCAATGTTGATTTGCCTGCACCCGATTTTCCCGTAACAGCAAGCATTTCACCGTCTTTAATATCAAGGTCAATATCTTTTAATGCGTGAAATTTACTGTTTCCGATTTGATAGTATTTGTTCAGCTTGGAAATTTCAATCATGTCTGTTCCTCCTGTAAATTTCAATAGGTGTATTTTTTCTGTAAACGAGGAAAGGGAGTATCATTGTAATAAGAACAGTAAAAATACAGTAAGCAATAGAGAGAAAAATGTTATTGTAATCAACTATGCTTTTGTTGTAACCCATTTGACCGCTTTTATATAAACTGATTGTGTACGAAACATAGACTATATTTATCAACGTCGCAACAAGTGTGATAATGCTTATTTCGCAGAACAAATATCCAAAGCTTATTTTTCTGCTGCATCCGCACAGATAATATATCGTGTGTTCCCTCAGTTTTTTATAAGTGTTAAGTGTTGCAATACTGATAAGCAATACCGTTGATATAATTAAAAGAAATATAGGCGTTATCATTTCTTTTACAATATTTTCTTTGACCTCTTTTTCGGTATTATGCAGAATTTTATCATATTCTGCATAAGAGCCTGTACTGTCCATATAATCCCGCACTTTTTCTTTTTGCGATGGTGTACAGTCAGTTTTGTATAGTACAAAATACGAGAAAGAAAGAGAGGATAGTATAGTATGTTTATCAAGCAAATCCCGAGTTTGTTTGTTGTCGTCAAAAATAACAATGTTAGCCTGTACAAGAAAATTTTGTGCAGAAACATCTTCCGAAATAGTATTGTAATCAGCCGACAAATACGGATAAGCAATTTTTCCGATAACATGAACGGTTTGTTCTGTTATTTCGTGGTTATTTCCATAAAGCTTTATCGTAATATTGCTGTTTATTGAAATATCATCAAAAATTGCTCCGCATATCACAACATTCGGAATATCATCTGTTTCAGTTTGCGATTGAAACCATTCTCCCTCTGAAAGCTGTTTTTGAAAAGCCTTTCTCATACTTTCGTTATACATACTCAAATTGATATTTGTTGAACGATATACGGCTGTACTATTTTGGGTATAAGCAATGCCCTCTACTCCATCGAAAGCCGATAGATTTTCTCGGATATTATTTGAGTATTCAAGCTGTTTATCGTATTCAA
This sequence comes from uncultured Eubacteriales bacterium, assembly GCA_900317795.1. Lineage (GTDB taxonomy): Bacteria > Bacillota > Clostridia > Oscillospirales > Acutalibacteraceae > UBA1213. Next base: position 2,724 of record ONIF01000117.1, read on the forward strand.
GCGGTAAAGATGATATATCAACCATAAAATAATCGCTGTTTTTAAGATATTCATTATCTATGATATACTTTGAGTGGTTGATATAGCGATATTGTCCGACAACATTTTGTACGGATATTAAAGCAACCGAAGTGATTACAACAAGCATAAGTGATGAAAACAAATTTTGAGAAAATGACGAAAAAAACAAATGCAGTCTTTTCATCGGTCAGCCCTCCTTTATCTTTCTGATATTATTTGACCGGTAAACGAATATAAACGGTATCTGTATCAGAAAAGAAAGTCCGACAGACATAAGAAAAATTATTGTGTAATCCTCAAAGTTGTAAGTAATATTTTCATACATATTTGCTTTTGAAAAAATACTTCCATAAAACGATATGTGAAGAATGATTGCCGATACGGTGCAAAAAACGGTGATAAAAACATTTTCAAGTGTGTTCATCAGCAATATATGTTTTTTGGAAGCTCCGACCATCATAAAAACAGAATTTTCATATCTTGCCGAATCCATGATATATTTCAGCAGAAACATGAATGAAATGACAGACACAACAAAGACTGCCATTATCAAAGCAAAATCTTTCATAATACCCGAATCTTCCATACCGTAAAGATGTGCAGGAGTTTTTACTTCAATATCACTTTCGGAATACATTCGCTTGAATGTTTCATTCAGAAAATCACCGTATCGAAACATCATATTTTTAGAAAGTTTCTGAGATAAACATATCCTAATACGGCAGGTTTTCAAATCCAAAGAAAAATATTTCTCGGCAGATATGCAGTAACTGTCTGAATTTTTTACGGCTTGAAGTTTGTTGCCTTTGACAGTTATATTTTCCTTTTTCCCTTTTGCAGTTTCATTGAGAGAGGTTTCAATTATCATTGCTTTATCGCTGTCGGGAAAGTTAAGGTAAAATGCAGGGTGTATCTCCGTAAAATCAATGTCATCTTCACCATCGGCATTTATTACAGAAATCAAACCAATATCCTGTATATCATATTTTTGTTCAAAATCATACAGTTTATCAAGTGATGATACAGTAACATTGACAGGAACGGTCAAATCCACCCTGTAAATGCGAAAAGATATGTCATCATCTGTCGAGCCGTTCTTGTAACTTAATACATTTCCGTAATAATATATCATCATGAAAATACAGACGATACTGCCAAGCGTATATAAAATAAAAATCAGCTTGTTTTCGGAAAAGTATGTGAATATTCTGCCAACGACCAGTTTAATTGTTTTCATAGCGTATTCCTTTCTTGTCATGACAAAAAAAGAATATCAGAAATTAAAATCCAATACAAGCCATTATGTAAAAACGATTGTAAAAATGCAAAAACGATAGGAAAACTTCCTACCGTTTCTGAAACATAGCAACTGTTGTAAAAATATGATTTTCTTCTGTATATTCAAAATGCAAGTCACCATGATACTTTTTGACAGTATCTTTTACACTCATCATACCGATACCATGACACTCTTTATCTTTTTTTGATGTAATCAAATGCGTTTTCTCTGCTGTCGGTCTATCATCACAACTGTTTGATATTTCGATAAAATAAAGCTGATTATTTTTATAAAGCTTGCAGTCAACGTATTTTTCCGCTGATTTTTCTGCCGATTCAACAGCATTGTCGAGAAGATTGGCAAAAACACAGCAAATATCCGTTTCTGCCATAAAAGAAAAATCTGTTTGATTATGTTCAAATTTGAAAGTGATATTTTTCTTTTGGCATTCCTCTGATTTTTGATTGATGACAATATCAATAATTCTGTTTCCCGTCAATTTCCGTCTGCTGTCAAAAATCGGCTGTTTTGACAGTGCAGTAACATAGCTATGAATATCATCTGCATTTGTCATTCCCTGAATGACGGTAAGATGATGTTTTATATCGTGCATAAGCTCTCTTGAACTGTTATAATTATTTTGCAAAAGTTTGTAGTGTTCGTAATCAAGCTGTTTTTTCTGTTCGGCAAGACTGATTTTCCTCAAATTTTCCGACATTCTGACATAGCTGTCATAAACATAAAATGAAATCAAATTCATTGCAAGAAATACAAAAACAGACATTTCTGTTAATATACTGCCAAAGTTTATACATTCGGCATAAAATATACCTGACAATCCAATGACAGATAAAATCGGTATGAACACCAGAAATTTTTGTTTTCGCATAATCTGACAGGCTGTAAAAATCACCAAAGCAGATAATACAAAAATATACAAATCGGCTGTTTGTCCGTTGTTCGCAAACATTATATCATTAAATCTGTCCTGCATGACTGCCCGTAAAATCGGGTATCGTGCATAGCTTATCACAAAAAATAAACCTGTTATCATCAATGAATGAAGTAGTTTTCGGGATAACAGTAATGTGATAAGTTCAAATAGGATAAAATACAGAAAGTTACCGTAAAACAATGGATACAGCAGATATTTTATAAAATTCACCGTTGCAAACAGTACAGCCGAACTGATATTTTCAGACTTTGAAAAAAATATATACTCCGAGTAACAGCAAAATGCGGATATAAATATTATGGCAAGATTTTGTAATATCATCGGTTCTCCCTCATTTTTCTGTAAAAGTCTTTTCTGAAAGTTCCGAGTTTTCTTTGAGAACCGTAAATTTTCATAGTTGTGCCATTCTTGCACTGTACGGTAATTTCATCATCATATATTCCCGTAACATAATTCAAATTTACAATATAGCTGTAATGAGGAGATGAAAAGCTGTTGCAGACACTTAATTTTTTCTGCCATTCTTTCATGGTTGTTTTTGATGTGACAGTTTCTCCTTTATCTGTTAAAACAGATGTTTTCCTTAACGAAGTGTAAATGCAGACGATTTCATCTTCATTAAGTTCCGTTTCAATATTTCCCGATATAAAGCTGATTTTCTGCGTTTCCCGCAATGCAATGTCCAATCCCCTAAACAGTCTTGCTTCATCAACAGGCTTTTCAAGGTATCGAAATACTTTCAAATCCATTGCTTCGTCCAGATACTGCGAATATGATGTGATAATGAACAATACTGCATGAGGACATTTGTTCTGTATTTCGTAGCCAAGCTGTATGCCGTTTATATCTTTCATCTCAACGTCAAGAAAAGCTATATCAATCATTTTTGTATCCGACAAAACAAATTCTTCTGCGGAATAATATCGTTCGATAATTACTTCTCTATGGGAATTTTCAAAGTATTTTAAAATCAGCTTTTCAAACTGTTCAATAAATTTTCTGTCATCGTCACACATTATAATTTTTGTCATTTTGCTTTCACCACGCAATCTGTTTCCCAATCAATTATATAGTAAACGTCACTGAAAATTTCCTTTTGTCATTCTGAGGAACGAAGTGACGAAGAATCTTTCAAAGATTCCTCGCTTTGCTCGGAATGACATAGGGCGATTTATTTTGTCGTAAATGAAATCAAATACTGTTCTGCAAAGTTATTTTCACCGATTTTTTTTTACAGGCTTCTTTTATCCTGCCGTCAGAAATTTCTATTTTTTCTTTGGCAGGAAACCGAATTCAATCTTATATTGCAAAAATGTTGTGATAATGCTAAAATAAAAAAGGGCGGTGGAGTTAAACCACCGTCTTCCCGTCGAGCGGAACGGACTGCTCTTGCGTTGAGCTATCCCTTTTATCGGACGGCAAGCCGTTTCTTCCCGTGAGGTGGGAGATTTTATATAAACTACCGACATTTCCATTATACAATGTTTTGTTGTTATCGTCAAGGAGTTTGATATGAGAATTTGTTTGATGTGCAGAAAAAGAAATATAGAGCATTATGGTATTTGTCCCGAATGTCAAGAGATAAACAATCGTATGCGTGAAAAAAATTGCAGTCTTGACGGGAAATGGGCTGTCGTAACGGGAGGCAGAATAAAGATAGGATATGCTGTATGTCTGCGTCTGCTCAGGGCAGGTGCTTATGTGATTGCGATTACAAGATACCCAAAAACCGCTTTGGAAAATTACAGAAATGAAGCTGATTATCTTCAGTTTCGTGACAGATTGTTTATTATCGGATTTGACCTTCTGCGTGCAGACAGAATATCAGAACTGATAAGTGATATTGCGGAAATTTCCGATGGAAAAATAGATATTTTAATCAATAATGCTGCTCAGACCGTCAAAAAATCCAACGAATACTACTCCAAATTGCAGAACCATGAACATCAGCTTTTAATTGACACGGATAATTCTTCTGTATTATTATCAAAAGAAACAGACACAAAAAATTCCATGATTTCATTTGGCACTATTTCCGACTACGGTGAAACAGGAATGAATAATTCATGGGTAAGGAAACCCGAAGACATTTCTGCAAAAGAAATGCTTGAAGTGCAGCTTATCAATGTTACCGCACCATTTCTGCTTACAAACGGTTTAAGGTGTTATATGCGTCATGAAAGCACCTTGAATAAGTTTATTATCAATGTAAGTTCCGTTGAGGGAAGATTCAATACCAAACAAAAGCTTGCCCGTCATGTTCATACCAACATGGCAAAAGCATCGCTTAATATGATGACACATTCTATTGCAGCGGATTTTGCACAAGACAGGATTTTTGTATATTCGTGTGACCCGGGGTGGGTATCAAACCAGTTTCCGCCCGAATATGAGATAAGCAAAAATTTCATACCGTATCTTACATATGATGACGGTGCCGCCCGTGTACTGTATCCTATCGTTAAAAATCTGAATGAACCAAATATCAAAGACAACGGTTGTTTTTACAAGGATTATAAAATTATTGAATACTGAGAGGTGACTATTTATGGGATTAAAAGATATTTTCAGAAGACAAAAAACAAAAGATGATTTGCCGGAACATATTATCAATCATCATCAGACTGCCGAAAAATTAAATATATTCGGCAAAGATATGGAACATCAGGAAAGGGTATATTACCCCGATAATAAATCTCCGAAAGAAGTATCAGTTAAAAAAATTGAGCTTACAGCGGAAGAAGCTGTCAGACTTGGCTGGTCATTCCGCAAAAAATCAAAATCTGTCCGTATCACGAATTATCACGGAAATGAAACAAGTGTGATTGTTCCCTGTAAAATAGGCGGTATGAAAGTAAACGAAATAGGAGATAAATGTTTTTTTCAAACTGATGTTGATAATGTGGAAATGCCCTCGGAAATTGCCAAAATCGGCAATGACATATTCAACTGTAAAATAATAAAGCGTGTTATTTTTTCGGACGGCATAAAGTTTATTCCCGAAAAAACTTTTTCTTTGGCAAGCAATTTGTGTGAGGTACATCTTCCGTATCATCTCAACGTCATCGGAAAAAGAGCTTTTTACGCCTGCAAGGCATTAAAGTATATAGAATTTCCCGACCACATCATGAGCATTGAGGAACAGGCATTTTTTTCAAGCGGTCTTGAAGGCTTTTCGTTCAACTTTGAAAAACATAAGCCGATATATAAAAATCCGTTTTTTGCATTTAAAGACGGCAGTGCCTTTTATGCTACACCCATTCAGCAAAAATACAGAATGATTCTCATTCCTCCCAAAGAAAAAAATACTTTTATCGTATTAACGGTTTGCAGTAATTCTGATATTGTATTTCCTAACGAAAGTAGTGTTTACATGGCTAAAAATTCCGTCAATACAACTTGCCGACTTGATTTTTCAAAGTGTCATTCGATTGATTTTGTTCAGCCTGTTTTCAGACAGGATAAAGACCCTTTCGGTTCATACTGTTGTGAATATTTTTGCAGGGTTAAAGGAGTTGGAACAGAATATGCCTTTCCTCTGTTCGTTGATACTTATAACAGACAAGGTGACAGCTATAACGGCACATATCAAATAAAATGGGATAACTCACACACAAATGCCGATGTTCATATACACGGAAGAAATCTTTTGTCATGGTCACTTGAAACAGGTGCAGAAAAAATCCGTTTACAGCCCGAAAGCGATTGGTATATAGCTATGGATATTCATCAATATGCCATCAACGAAAAAAATCTGAAAAGCATCGATTTGGGAGATTTTAAAGGCATTGAAGAAATATTTTCTCCTGTATGTGCAAAACTGCACTATGTTTCGTGGAATAAAAGGTTATATTTTAATCCAAGAAACCCGATAAAAATAGAAAAATATGTTACACCATCGGATATTTTGGGAGAAAATATATCATATAACCGGATAGGAAAATATATTCATCAAGCTTTACTTCAAGCATTCCGATATGTGCCCGACCAGCCTGCAACTTACCGTACTCCGGTTTATTACAATTATCGCTCGGGAGATTTTTTTGACCAGACGGTAATAGACCGTATTTTCAAAGCCAGCCAAGTCAAATCGCACAATATGACAATCCCGTTAAAACGCAAGGATAAAATTTTGATTGCAATAGATATTTTAAGAAGTACAAGACTTGATTACAGATATAAAAACAAAACCTGCTGTGAAGAACGGGAAATGTATGAAAAATATCTTCGTGAACACATACATTGTGCGGAAAGAGTATGCAATA
>ONIF01000022.1 GCA_900317795.1 uncultured Eubacteriales bacterium
AGCTTCTGGGCTTCAAATTTCTCTTTTTGCGGTAATGATAAAGCAGCCAAAGATAAGTGCGGTGCATACATTTTCAGAACTGATTTGACAAGTGTGACTTCATTTTGTATTGTTGCTGAAGATTTTGCATTGACTTCTGCATTGATGGCAGCTTGAATATGATTTACTGTGAGCTTATTCATTTTCACATTCATAATTGACGGAAAAGCATTTCTCTGTATTGCCCGATAGCCTGCAACCGTTGACGGCGAAAGCGTACCGCCTTTGAATTTGATATAACCGTCAATGCCCTCCGTAAGCGTCATAGCTGATGAATCTTTTGCTATCTCTTTGTGCCTTGCCTTGAACTCAGCCGCCATGTATTCAGCCTCTGTTTTTGTGGGTGCAGTAAAGGATTTACGGATTTGCTTTCCGTTTTCATCAAGTCCCGCAAAGACTTGCACTCTCCAACTGCCCGATGGTAATTTTTTTGCTTTTGCCATAAAACTCCTCCTTGCATTATTCAAAAATATGCCCCATTTTCGATAGTTTTCGTTTAGGGGTATAATTATTCCCAAGCCGTTTGAACTCCGCTGTGAGCGTTCTACGGGCTTGTAGGAGCGTGTTAAAGCGATACTATTTGATTTTCTTTCCGCAGTAGGGGCAATAACATTTTTCATCATCTTCCGCTTTTTGTTTTTCCTGCCAATTCAGCGGCAAGCTCAGCTTTTATATAACCGATATGTGTATAGTCTGCTATTACTTTTATTGCATTTTCATCATAAGGATTATTTTTATCTCTTGATAATATCAAATCACTTTCTTCTGTGAGAGTTGGCAGAATAGTTTGAATATTTACTCCTTTATCGTTTGGAAAAGTCACACCTGCTATCTTTGTAGGAGTGTCTATTGAAGTCAAAACAGGTTTCTTTGAAGTTTTTTGAACAGGCTTTGTTTCATTTATCGGCAGAGTAATGTTTGATGTGCTGTTACTGCATGACTGTATGCGTGTGAGCTGTGCCATATATTTATTTTTAAGGAGATTGATGGAATTGTATGTAAACTCGCCTACCGATATGGGAGAGCCGTGATATAAGTCAATTTTCAGCAGTGGCTTGTCAGCGTCTTTGACGGTAATATCTATCGTCCAATGTGAAACCTGTACAGGCGTACCTACTTCTGACACCTTTGCATCTATCATATCGGCATAATCATATATTTTTCCGCAGCCATCTATTGTCCACTTTTTATTTTCTTCATCAATGGCAAGCACACCTATTCTGTGGGTGACATTGTAGCCTTTGCTTTTCATAAGCTGATTGGATATACCTTTTTGCTCTTTTTCCTTTTTGCCTAAATACGAATAGTATATAGCATATACGGCAACAGTAAAAACAACTATACCGACAAACCATAATACTATCATTGTCATAAAGTCCATTTAAATCACCTCTTTAATTTTATTGATTTAAAATCGAAATTATTGACGGAACAGCGATAGCTAATACTGAGATAATCAGTACAATCCAAAATCGGAAACTATCTCTTTGCTTCTTATCTAAAATAGCATTTGCGTATTCAGTAAGTGTTATTTCTGTATCTTCATTGAATTTACTGTCACTAAAAATCATATAGTCAATTACATTTGGAAAGTTTGACTGAAAATCAATATATTCATCAACGGTATATCCTAATTTTTCAGCTATTTTTCCAAATTTTTTGTATTTCTTTATATTTTTTAAAATTTTTACTTGTTTGTTGGATAGTTCCATACCCCAAGTTCCCCCTCATTCATCGTTATCAGAATTTTTGAGATTGTTTAGATAAATAATTGCCTTTGCACGCTTGACAAGTGGCAAACTTTTTACTAAATCAACAAGTTCGTCTGACATTTCCTCTTTTTGTGCAGGATTATTTATAATTGTGTTTTCGCCAAAAGAAACATTGGAACTTCCCGAAAAGTCGTTACTATAAATCTGCATTTCATTTCTCCCCAACAGATAATCAACGGATACATTAAAAAATTCTGCTATTTGGTTTATATACTTCATGTATGATTTGCTTTTGTTTTTTTTCCAAGTTGAAAATACGCTTTTTTCTACACCTAAATAGTCTGTCAAATCCTTTTGCGACTTGTTTTGTTCTTCCAATAAAGCTGAAATTCTATTAATAATATCCATATTTCACACCCCTTTTTTAGTTATATCTCCAAAGTTCTTGAAATAAGAACTAAAAGTGTTGACAGTTGTCAATTTAAGAACTATAATAATTTCAGTTGGTGATTTGATAACAAATATATTTCAAAATAAGTTGATATTTTTAGAACCTTATATTTATATTATAGTATCATTTTTATCAACCTTTGTCAAGAATATCTATAAAAAAAGCATAGAAAGTTGGTGTATAGATGTTCTACGGAATAACGGCTTTTGTTATTATTTGGCTTTGGTACTTTTGGTACAGAAATAAAGACCAGTAATACAACCGAAACGAACAGGAGTGATAATATTTGTTTGAGAATTTGAGGGAAGATTTTAAAAAGACGCTGAAAGAAAAGGGTATGACTTATGCTCAGTTGAGCGACAAAACAGGTACTGCCGAAAGTACAATTAAGCGTTTTATGTGCGGTGCAGACGACAGCAGGAGAGTCGCTGAAAGCATAGCGGATGTGTTGAATTGTAAACTTGTTTACAGCAACGGTGTTTATGAAATTGCAACTGATACCACAGCGGAACAGCTTGTTGACGGGCAGACAGCGGAAAGGACAGATGAAAATGAATGAGTTAATCAGTATCAACTACAACAATGAACAGCCCACCGTGTTGGGCAGAGATTTGCATGAGGCTCTTGAAGTCAAAACCGCATATAAAGATTGGTTTCCAAGAATGTGTGAATACGGTTTTGAAGAAGGAAAAGATTTCAACCCGCTCAAAAATGAGCGACTTCAAATTGAGGGTAACAGAGAAGTTACCAGAACGGTTACAGACCATCAACTTACAATCCCTATGGCAAAAGAAATATGTATGCTCCAGCGTTCCGACAAGGGCAGAGAGTTCAGACAGTATTTTATCAAAGTCGAGGAACAGTGGAATACTCCCGAAGCGGTAATGTCAAGGGCATTGAAATTTGCCAATCAGAAACTTGAGGAAATCAAAAACAGCAATATCAAACTTACCGAAACTCTCGCCGTGCAGGAACAGCAGATTGCAGAGTTACAGCCCAAAGCAAGCTACTATGACGTTGTACTGAACTGTAAAGACTTGGTGTCGGTTACAGAGATTGCAAAGGATTACGGCAGGTCGGCAAAGTGGCTGAATGAGAAACTTCATGAACTCGGCATACAGTTCAAGCAGGGCGGTAAAACATGGTTGCTGTATCAGAAATACGCCGAAAAAGGCTATACAAGCACCAAAACGCAGACCTATAACGGAAATGACGGTGAAGTTCATACAAAAGTACATACTTACTGGACGCAAAAGGGCAGACTTTTCATTTATGACAAGCTGAAAGCCGAAAGTATTCTTCCTGTAATGGAAAAGTCGTGAGGTGAGAGAAATGCCGATAACTTGGAAAGACAGATGTGATATGCAGATGAAAGCACTCATTCTTTCGGCAATGACTGTATACGGCTGTACGGAAGAACAAGCCTATGAAGCAGTATTCAAAGCACTTTGCTCATGTGCAACGTACAAGCTTGTAAATGAGCTTCTGGAGAAAGATGATGGATAACAAGAGATACCGTGTATGTCATAAGTGCAAAGAGGTTTGGAACGTATCGGGCAAAGTCAAAGGCAACAAGCAATATATTTGTCCGATATGCGAATACGGCGATAAATGGATAAAAAGAATTTGCATGAGGTGCTACTACGGCAAAGAAATTACATAAACATTGGCAGGGGGTGTAAATATGCCGAAAAAGTGTAAAAATCCTTTAGCGACAGTGACAGCTACTATCGCATATTACATGGAATTGTCTGATATGACGAATAAGGAAATTTGTCAAAAACTGATGATGTCGTTTCCGACGTGGATTGACAAGAAGAAAAACCCCGATAAATTCACTTTGGGAGATTTAAACATACTTTCAAAGATATTCGGCATTGACATAATGGTACTTGTCGGTGGACTTGTTCCAAAAGAAACAGAAAGGAGCGTTTAAAAATGAGTGAAAGCGAAGCTGTAAAAATGGCAGTCGTGCTTGTGCCTATGGCATGGATAGCGGTTGTATTGCTTATAGGCTGGATTGCCGAAGAAGTCAGAAATTACAAGGCAAGAGATTGGTTTAAGGATAAGGAAGCACAGGCGATTTTGAAAAAGGTGAAATCGGAATGATAATGACGAATACAAAACAGTGCCGGACGTGCATATATGGCGAGAAATGGAGCGGTGTCTATACTTGCGGAAGGGCTTTTGAAAAAGACGGCACTATCAATCAAGGCAGAATACCCACCCGCACGGAAAATAAATGTTTTGGCTACATCAAGAAAGGAACGAGAAAAATGAATGCAATGATAGTTGAGAAAAAAGAAGATGTAAAAGCAGTTGAAAAAACTGTTGAAAAACCCGTTGAGAGCGTTGAAAAGTCCGATGACAAGCCGAAAAAGCACTCTTGGACAGTCGGTGATACAGAAACTTTGATACACTTCTATAACAAAGGTGCGGAAATCAAGGCACTTGCAGAGATGTTTGAAGTGACTGAAACGGCTATAAAAATCAAGTTGCAGAAATTGAAAAGGTCTGAACAATGGAAAGGACATTTCACCGACAGCGGAACTATTTCCAAAACGGAAATAGTTGCCGAGCCTAAAACAGTTACAGCGGAAGTAAAGGAACTCTCACCCATCACGGCACACATCAAGGACTTGAAAGCCTACTTTGCAGATTTTGTGATAGAGAAATGCAAGCGTGAAGTTGTACCCGATGCAGTTGAATTTGTCGGTGCATACATCAAATATCTTGAAGAAAAGGTGAACGAGTAATGCGACAGCTTACAAAAGCCGAACAATGCCGTAACCTGATGTATCGTAAAACAATGTTGTCAAAGCTCAATTACTGGGAAATAAGCACTCAGCTTGATGACATGATAGAAATGTGCGGAAACATAAAATATCTTGAGCAGGACGATCCGGAAATAATAAACGCATTTGACGGCAACGAAGATGATGCACATGAGTTTATCATGGCATTTTCTGACCTTGTGTATGACCTCGAAAATTTATCGGAACAGCTTACAGATATTTTCGGATATGGCAATGAAGAAAACTTCAACGAAACAGCGGTTGCTTTGATTGGAAAGTATTATGAAACACTCGGGTTTGATTCTTACCGTGAAGATTACTTTGAATTTGATTCGGAGTACATGGAAGAAGTCGGAGTTCAAAAGTCCCGTGAACGTATCATGCGAAAGACCAAAAAGCAAATGCTTGATGATATAGGCTTTACAATGGCACTTATTCTCCAATTTACCGACTTGGAATACAGATACAATTCCCTTGAAGCAACGGTCGGTATTTTCAAAGACGAAAATATTAAAATGCTGAAGCTCGTCAAAAATATTGATGATAAGTACAACGAGATGTTTGACAAAAAAGGAAAACTTGATAAATATTCCAAGGCAAAAGAAATAAGAGAGTTTGACAAAATGATTAAGGACTTACCCGATAAATACTGGGTAGAATAGGAGAATTACAATGAATGAGATAAAAGAAAAATCCGCTGTCGGTAGTGGCATACCGGCAACGGACATAGAAAAAACATCTACTGAAATTATAAATCATGCGATTGAAAAAATCAACCCCAAATCAATAAAAAATGCAAATCGTTACATGGAAGTAGTGGCAGAGCCTGTTGCAAAAGCTCTGCACGGCTTTTGCCGACAGTCAGAGGAATTTGCAAGGGCTATCGTTGAAACGGACAGAACCTTTCAGGAATGCCTTGAAACGATTATGAAAGAAGTTAGAGATGCCCTTTCCGACATTGACACATACCAGAGGGCAGTTGAATTTTACTTCCCCGGAGCGAAAGTTGAGTTTAAAATGACAATCCGCATGAGCGAGTGGGAAACGGAAGAACCTGAACCGGAAAAGCCTGCAAAGAAAAACATTGACCTGTCACTTGACAGCCTTTTGGATTGGTAGGTGACAAACATGAAACAGCAGAGAAAAGAAATGTTACTGCATCAGTTTCCGGCAGTTCCGAATGAAATTATGGAAAAAATGTTAAAAAGCAAAGGTGCTGAAAATTATTGTGTTTTTCTGACAGAGGGACATGAATTGTTTGTCAGATGCTTCCACAGATACAGCAAAGGCAAAAAGTTCATTGAACGTCAGAGATATGTTTTCGCCAAAGACGGTGCTGTCAGATACGGCTTGAAATACAACAAAGACGGCAAAACTTATTGGGAAATACTGACGAAATTCAGAGAACCTTTGTTTTGCTCTACCTGTTACGGCTACAACTTTGACAACACCTATACAACGATAAATTTTGACGTGATAAGCAAATCTGACATGAAATATTCGCAAATCGAAAAAGTACATCCCGATCTGCCTATATCGTACTTGAAATTGTATGTACAGCATAAAAACCTTGAATATCTCGTGAAGGCAGGTTATCAGAGTCTGATACAGCAGACCATGACGGGATATTGGGGCGGTACGGTATCGCTGAAAATTACAGCGGATATCGACTGGAAAAGCAATCATCTCTTGAAAATGCTGCACCTCAACAGAGATGAATTCAAAGTCTTGCAGGAAAATGAAACCTGCTATGAAGAATTCATTTTATGGCGTAAAAAATATCCGAAATACAAGCCGAATGAATTATTATGGTGTGCAAAGATTTTCGGGAACTGGTTCGGGACGGCGGAAAGATTGTCCGGACAGCTCGGCATGAAACCCAAAAGAATTGCAAGGTATATTTCCGAAAACAATCTTAAACTTCATGACTATGAAGATTATATCGGTCAGTGTGAAAGGCTGAAATACGATCTGCATGATACGGCAATATGCTTTCCGCACAACTTTCATGCCATGCACACACGATTGACAAGTATCATCAAGTATGATGCCGATAAGCTGAACAATGAACAGCTTACATCAAGAATTCATGAAAGACAGAAGTTTGAATTTGCTTATGAAGATTTGATTCTGATACAGCCGAAAGACGTTGCGGAAATCATCGGTGAGGGCAAAGCACTTCAGCACTGTGTCGGAGGATACGCAGAACGTCATGCACTTGGACAAACAAATATCTTTTTCATTCGTCAGAAAAATAAGCCCGATACTCCGTACTACACGATAGAAATATTGAACTATACTATCAAACAGTGCAGAGGATTCAAAAATGACATTGGAAGCGAAAAGCCTGATGAAATCAAAGAGTTTGAACAAGTATATACAAAATATCTGGAGGAATTGAGAAATGGAAGTAACCGTATTGACCGAACAGCGTAAGACAGCCATTGAGCTGAATCAGAAAATCATTCTCACGGCACAGCTTGCACAGAAAAATCTGTATGATATGTGTGTCATGCTCAAACAAATGCGTGATGACAAGCTGTACAAAGAACTTGGATATAGCAATTTTGGAGAGTATTGTGAACAGGCTGTCGGAATGAAACGCAGTAACGCATATAATTACATTGCCATTATTGAAAAAGTAGAAAATGTCCAATCGATTGGACAAATTGGCATGACAAAACTTTCCCTGTTGGCGAGTTTGTCGGAGATTCAGCAGGAAGAAATTCAGCAGACGGTAAACCTTGAAGAAACAAGTGTCCGTGAACTGAAAGCGGAATGTGACAGGCTGAAAGCCGCCAATAAAAAGGCTGAAAGCAATTTGAAGTCCTTACAGACGGAGCTTGACAACGAAAAGAAATCCAATGAAGAACTGATGTCGCTCAGGTTTGAAAAGGAACGTGCGGAAATGCAGCTTAAAAGAACCAGAGAGGAACTTGATGCCGCTAATGACAAGATAACGTCACTTGAAAACAAGCCTGCCGAAATAGAAATTGCCATACAAGAGGACGAGGAAGGCAAAATTGCAAAAACTCGTGTCAAGGAACTTGAACAGCAACTTTCCGAAACGAAATCCAGTCATGCCAATGCACTTGAAACACAGAAACAGCAGTATCAGTCACAGATAAATGAACTTGAAACACAGCTTGAACAGGCGAAAAACAAACCTGCCGAAACTATTATGGTCAGCAGTGACAAAGAAACTTTTAAGGCTTATTATCTGCCGGCTGTAAACGCTTTTGAAAATATGCTGAAATTCGTTGCAGATTGTTCCGACAAGGACTTCTGCGTTAAAAAGACTGAAAAACTGCTTGAAATATGCAGAGAAAAGTTAGGAGAGATAACATGAGATTATATGAAATGTCAGCCGAATTTGCGGCACTTTTTGACGGTCTGGATTCCATATCCGCATGGGAACCGACTGTCGTTGACGGCATAGCCGTTGATGAAAACGGTGAAGTCATCGAGAACATTACCGCTCACAAAGAAAAAATGATAGCCGACCTGCTTAACAGGCTCATGGACATTGAAGCCGATTTTGAAGTGAAAGCCGAAAATATAGCTTGCTTTATCAAGGAGCTTACAGGCGAAACCGAAATGCTTAAAAAAGAGAAAAAGAGTATTTCCGCAAGGCTTGATACGAAAACACATCTTGTCGAAAGGCTGAAAACCATGCTTGTTGAGAATATGACGGCTATCGGCAGAAAGACCATTGACAGACCCAAAGCAAGAATATCTTTGAGGAACAATCAAGAAACGGCTCAATTTGCCGATGAAAAGAAATTTATCAGTTGGGCGAACATAAACAGACCTGACCTTCTGAAATACACTCCCGAAATAAGCAAAACTGCCGTTAAAACGGCTTTGCAGAAAGGCGAGGAAATACCCGGTGCAACACTTGGCAGAACTGTATCTGCGTTAATAAAGTGAGGTGATAAAATGGGAATACCCGTTTTGATTTACGGCAGGAGCGGTACGGGCAAATCAAGAAGTCTGAAAAATTTCGGTGAAGATGAAATTACTCTTGTCAATGTCGAGAAAAAGCCTTTGCCGTTCAGGAAAAAATTCAAATATATCGTCAATACCGACAATTACAAGACGGTCTGCAATGCTCTCCAAAAATCGCCATCAAATGCCATTGTCATTGATGATGCCGGCTATCTGCTGACAAATATGTTTATGCGTGGTCATGCCGTGCGTGGAAACGGCTCGGCTACATTTGACCTTTATAACGACATAGGCGACAGTTTTTGGAATTTGTTTGAAAGTATAAAAGCCCTGCCCGATAACAAAATTGTCTATGTCATCATGCACGAGGAAGAAAGTGACAGCGGTACTACAAAATTGAAAATGCTCGGTAAGCTTCTTGAACAAAAAGTCTGCATTGAGGGCATGGTGACTATCGTCATCAGATGTATGTGTGACGGCAAAAGACATTATTTCAGTGTGCGTAATTCAGGCAGGGACATTACGAAAACTCCCGAAGATATGTTTGAAGCAGATGAAATCGAAAACGACTTGAAAGCCGTTGATACGGCTATAAGAAAATATTATGAAATCGAGGTAAAGTAAAATGATACCAAAGTATAACGGAATGAAAGCAGAACAGACAGTTTTCAGCAATCCCCTCCCCAAAGGCGGATATGTTGCAAATATCATCAATGCCAAAATTGAGGACTATTCATGGGGTTCGGTACTTGTCATAGCTTTCGATATTTCGGAGGGTGATTATAAAGACTTCTTCCGCAAACAGTTCAATGCCAATACCAATCTTGATAAGAAGTGGAAAGGCACTTACAGAATAGTCATTCCGAATGAAAATTCACAGTATTTCGACAATGAAAAGAAAACTTTCAATAATTTGATAGGCTCTCTTGAACACAGTAATAACGGCTATCACTTTGACTGGGACGAACAGAAATTCAAGGGTAAGTCAATAGGTGTTATTTATCGAAATAAAGAGTGGGAAATGAACGGCAACACGGGTTGGACTACCGAATGTGGTGCTGTAACAGATGTCAATTCCATTCGTGAGGGAACTTTCAAGCCTCTTAAAGATAAGCCTCTTAAAAATAATTCCGTTGCCTCTGTAAATACGGATACTGCCGTGACCGTCATTGAAACAGATGAAGATTTGCCGTTCTAAAAAATTTTTCCGCCATTCTGCCCCGATTAATGCTTTTCGGGGCATTAGTAAGGAGGTGTAATAATGGAAAACGAAATTACACAAACTGTCTTTACAAAAGAGGATTTTATTGATACGGCTATTCCTTATGAATACGTCTATCAATTTCACGGCAACAAATTTACGGAACGTCAGATGATTGAAAAAGTTTCGGCTATGGCTATGGCGGTCGGTATACGCAGTTTTAAGTCGCTTTATTCTCAATACCTCAAAGAATTAAAGCAACTTCATGAACCTATGGTCTGCTATACTCAATTTGACGGTCAGCCTTTTGAATTACAGTGCGGTGAATGGATAGCAAATGATATGGGTGTATATCGTGAGGGAATGTTTGTTGAACAGGCTTGCCCTCACCCGATAATGCCGATACAACGGCTTATCAATATTGATACAGGTATCGAGAAGATGAAACTTGCTTTCCGTAAGGGCAACCGTTGGAGAGAAATTATCGTTGATAAAAGCGTTGTTTCTTCCGCTACAAAAATTGTCAGCCTATCGGATCATGGTGTCAGCGTGACAAGCGAAAATGCAAAGGCTCTTGTAAGGTTTCTTTCCGAAGTTGAGAGTGCAAACTATGATATTATCCCCGAAATGAACAGCTTTTCAAGGTTGGGTTACTTTCAAAATGAGGGCTTTGTACCGTTCGTGGACGGGCTTATCTTTGACGGCGATTTGAATTTCAGAACGATATATAATTCAATTCAATCTCACGGAAACAGAGATGTATGGATAGATGAAATCAAAAAAGTAAGAGAATACAGTACCGTTGCAAAAATAACCATTGCCGCAAGTCTTGCAAGTGTTTTAGTGCCTATATGTAATGCTCAGGTGTTTTTCACTCATTTATGGTCAAGTACTTCGGGAACAGGTAAAACTGTTGCATTGATGTGTGCGGCGAGCATTTGGGGCAATCCCGAACTCGGTAAATACATACAAACATTTAACTCTACACAAGTCGGTCTTGAAAGATATGCCGCATTTTTAAATCATCTCCCATTGATGATTGACGAGGGACAGCTTGATAACGGTAAATTCAATGTATATCAGCTTGCGGAAGGTGTCGGACGTACAAGGGGCAATAAAACAGGTGGTGTTGATCGTACTCCAACATGGTCAAACTGCGTTCTCACGACAGGTGAAGCACCTTTAATAAAGCAATCTGACGGTGCAGGGGCATATAACAGCACACTTGATATTGAGTGTAAATCTTCCGAAAAAGTCATTGATAACGGTCAGAGAACTGCCAATATCGTTAAAAATAATTACGGTTTTGCAGGGCGTGAGTTCGTGGAATATATTTATAGAGAGTGCCTTGCAGACTGGATAAAAGAAAAGTTCAGTGAAAATTATAAACTTCTCTGTCAAAGCGACACTACCGAAAAACAGGCTATGGCAGCGGCACTTGTCCTCACGGCTGATGAAATTTTCTGTAAACTCATTCTCAAAACGGACGATTGGCTCAGCGTTGAAGATATTGCTAAACACCTTGCGACTAAAAAGGAAGTTTCGGTCGGTGAACGTGGCTATCAATTTTTATGTGACTGGGTAGGTGCTAATCAACGGAGATTTGCGACAAAGGAAACTTCCCCCGAAAATGGCGAAATATACGGTATTTTCGGAGATAATGACGGATATGTATATATAATTCGGAGTATCTTCATGCGTGAAACCGAAAAAGAGGGATATAATTCAAAGTCATTACTCTCTTATCTCAAAGAAAATCACCTTATCGCTTACAGAGCAAAAAACCTTACAAAGGGTAAGCGTATAAACGGCAGACTTGTTGAGTGTGTTGCACTTGAATTACCGCACATAGATTGTGATGATGACGAGGTACTTGATGAAGATGAATTTATATAGTGTGGGACTGTGTGGGGAAATAAAAATTCTAAAAAACCGCATAAATACTATACTGTGGGGGTGTGGGGATTGTGGGAGCAAATATACACCCTATATATTTATACGGTATATATAAAATAATGTATATATTAACCCCTATATAGAAATTTCAAAAAAAATCCCCACAGCCCCACAACATCTTAAAATGCTGATAAATACAGTATTTTTTTAGTGGGGGTATTATCCCCACACATTCCCACACACCCCACATGAAAGGAGAATTTATGAATTTAAGAGATTATCAAAAGGAATGTATCAATAAAATCAACAGTATTGATAAAGGAAATTATTTGATACAAATGGCAACAGGTTTAGGCAAGACTGTTACATTTGCGAATATTCAGAGAAAAGGGCGTGTATTACTGCTCTCTCACCGTGAAGAACTCGTTAATCAGCCAAGAAAGTATTATAACTGCACATTCGGCATTGAACAAGGTAAAAATCATTCCAACGGTGAAGATGTCGTGAGTGCCTCCGTTCAAAGTATCGTCAAACGATTGAACAACTTTTCACCGAATGACTTTGACATGATAATTTGCGATGAAGCACATCATGTAGCCGCCAATACCTACAAAAAAATCTTTCAATACTTCAAGCCGAGATTATTATTGGGCTTTACGGCTACTCCAAATCGTGCCGATGGCGTGAGATTGAATGACGTTTTTTCAGATATAATTTTCAAGCGTGATTTGAGATGGGGCATTAAAAACGGCTATTTATCCGATATATTCTGCCGTAGAGTAGATATTGGATATGACTTGTCAAAAGTGCATACTCGCATGGGAGATTATGCACCGTCCGAACTTGAAACCGCTATGTCCGACACTTCGGACGCTATTGCAGAGGCTTACAGGAAATATGCCAAAGGTGCAACACTTATCTTTGCGGTATCCGTAAAACACGCTCACGATATAGCCAATAAAATAGGCGGTGCGGTTGCCGTCACAGGCGATACCCCGAACCGTGCCGAAATCATCAAGGACTTTTCCGAAAGAAAAATACCTTGTCTTGTCAACTGCATGGTATTCACGGAGGGTACGGACATACCGCTTGTGGAAACCGTCATGATTGCCCGTCCTACTCAGTCGGACAGCTTATATGCTCAAATGGTAGGCAGAGGATTAAGACTTCACCCCGATAAAGACAAGCTCATTCTGATAGATTGTGTCGGCATTACAGGTAAAGCCAATCTATGTACAGCCCCGTCACTTCTCGGAATAGATATGTCGGAGGTTCCGAAAAATCAGCGTAACAAAATTCAAGGAGATTTATTTGATTTGCCCGATAAAGTGAAACTCTCAATGGACACCCCTGAAAGTTGGATTCGCAATACTGAAATCGTTGATTTATGGGCGAATGAACAGGAATATAACTTGCATGACATAAATTTCTTCAAAATGCCTGACGGTTCATTGACACTCTCACTGCCTGAAAGAATTATCACAATCCCATGTCAAGACCAATTAGGCAACGTCAAGGGAATGCCATTTCAAGAGGCGATTGACAAAGTGTATGAAGAACTTCAAAGCGATTATCGAAGTAGCCGTGCAATATGGGATAGAAAAATTGTAGAACGCTGGGGAAATGCACCTGCTACCGATAAGCAAAAGAATATCATTTCAAAGAGATTTGCAGACTTTGATTGTACGGACTTGACAAAAATACAAGCAAGCCAAATTTTAAACCGCATTTTTTCAAAAAGAGGT
>ONIF01000014.1 GCA_900317795.1 uncultured Eubacteriales bacterium
CCTCTCTTGTGAATAAAATAACAGGGGAAAACAGGTGCATTGTGTCAAATATAGCAGGCACTACCCGTGACAGCATAGACACGGAAATTGAAAATAAATTCGGCAGGTTTAAGCTTACAGATACCGCAGGTATCAGAAGAAACAGCCGTATTGAAGACGAAATCGAAAAATACAGTATAATCCGTGCGAAAATGGCAATAGAACGCAGTGACGTTTGTTTGATAATGATAGATGCAACGGTAGGCTTTACCGAACAGGATTCTAAAATAGCGGGATTGGCACATGAATCGGGCAAGGCAAGTATCATTGTTGTAAACAAGTGGGACGCTGTCGAAAAAAATGATAAGACAATGAATGAATACAGGAAAAAACTCGAAAACGATTTTTCGTTCATGTCTTATGCACCTATGGTATTTATTTCCGCAAAGACGGGGCAAAGGCTTGACAGACTGTTTGAATTGATAATTACAGTTGTCAATTCGGCAGCAATGAGAATTACAACAGGAATGCTGAATGACCTGCTTGCAGAGGCAACGGCAAGGGTTCAGCCTCCTACTGATAAAGGCAGACGTTTGAAAATACTTTATATGACGCAGGCATCTGTAAAACCGCCTACATTTGTATTTTTCGTGAATTCGGCAGAGCTTTTCCACTTTTCATACCAGAGATACCTTGAAAACAGAATAAGAGAAACTTTCGGTATGCAGGGTACTCCCATAAGGTTTATCATTCGTGAACGTGGAGAGAAAAAATAATTAGCAATGTACAGTGTGCAATGATTAGTGAACAGCGGATTTATCGAAAAATCGGGAAAATAAAAAAATAATTATGCATTATGCATTATGAATTATGAATTATTTTGTGGAGTGAGTGAAAATGGGCGAGATACTGGAATTTTTTTCTGTCTATTGGGTAAGAATAATTATAGCGGTGCTTGGGGCGTATCTCATGAGCAGCGTGAACACATCAATTATAGTGACAAAGATAGTTTTGCATAAGGATATAAGAACGCTCGGAAGCGGAAATGCAGGATTTACAAATGTATTGAGATGTGTCGGAAAAGTGCCTGCAATCATCACTTTTGTAGGGGATTTTTTAAAGGGTGTCATATCTGTGGCAATCGCATATTTTATAATGTGGGGAGAACCCGAACCGCAAAAGTATTATCTCATGTGTACGGCAGGATTGTTTGCGGTAGTGGGGCATACCATGCCGATATATTATAAATTTAAAGGCGGCAAGGGTGTTGTAACGACAGCGGCAGTCATGATTATGACAGACTGGAGAGTGCTTATAGTAGCACTTCTGATATTTGCAGTCGTATTCACGGCTACAAAGATAATATCAGTGTGTGCCTTGTTCAATGCAACGGCATATCCCATAACGGCATTTGTGTTAAGACTTCTTGATTATAACGGTGTCATGGGTGCGGTTACGCCTTTTCCAAGTCCGACAATGCCTTTTGTATGGTATTCTTCGGCAATGGCGTTGATAACGGGAGTGCTTGTCATAGTACGCCACAAGGATAATATAAAAAGACTTCTCAGGGGAGAAGAAAAAAAGATAACTGACAAAAAGAAATGACGTTCAAAACAGCAGTTGACTTTATGAGTTGATTGCTGTTTTTTAGTCTGTAAAATTTAAAAAATGTTCTTGTAGTTGTGGAAAAAATATGTTATAGTGTATGTATATATAAAAGAAAAGGTGATGTAATATGACTTTACTGTTGGACGTAGGAATAGTGGCATTGGTAGTGATGTTTGCAATAAGCGGATACAAAAAGGGATTGCTTATATCACTTGTAAATGTTGCGGGAACAATTATAGCTTGTGCATTGGCACCGCTTGTATCGTCTGTTTTTTCAACAATGATATATGACAGCTTTATAAAAAACGAGATAACGGAATCCGTAAGCAAGGCGGCAGAGGGCATACCTGCCAATATAGGCGATATTGAGAGAGTAACCGAGATAATTTCAAAATTGCCTAATTCAATCAATAATATGCTGTCGTTTGTGGGAGTGCAGGCAGACGGTCTTGCGGCAGATGTTGCTTCCACAAAGCTTGAAATACCCGAAATTATTGAGGGTATCGTCAGACCGAATGCAATGAGGCTTATATCCACCGTGCTGACGGTGACTCTGTTTATCATCATATCGGTAGGGCTGAAATTTGCCGCAGGTCTTGCCACAAAGGCACTTGAAGCAGTCAAACTCGGTACGATAAACAAAATGCTTGGCGGAGTGTTCGGTATAGCGGAATCGGCTTTTATCATAATGATGGTCACACTGCTGGTATATTTTGTAATGATGTTTATGTCACCCGAGGGTTGTGCTTATGTCAATGACAGGATAAACGAAACCGTCTTATATAAAATCATATATCAGTACAGTATGCCCGATGCAATCATAGCATTGTTCCTGCCGAAATAATTTTTTGGGGGGAGGTCTGTTTTTGAATATCACTGAAACAGTCAGAAAGAATTGCACATTGCCGAATATGCTGACAGTTTTAAGGATAGCAATTATCATTCCTTTGGCAAGGTGTATTTTAGCGGAAAAGTATGTTTATGCAGGGATTTTTCTGATAGTATCGGCAGTAAGTGATATGTTTGACGGAATGACGGCAAGAAAATTTCATCAGGTTACACGGCTTGGAAAAATTCTCGACCCGATAGCAGACAAGCTTACACTTATTGCAGTAGTCCTGTGTATAAGCAAAATATATGATTATGTATATCCGTTTGTAATAGTGATGTTTCTGAAAGAGATCATCATGCTGACAGGCGGGGCGGTGCTTCTTAAAAAGAACATAAAACCGCCTGCGGCACAATGGTACGGAAAAGCGGCAACCGTTGTATTTTATTCTTCCATGATATTGCTGATAGCGTTAAGAGCAGTATGGAAAGTGGAAATATATTGGCTTTCGCTGGCACTTTTCGGAGTATCGACAGGATTTATGATATTTGCTTTTATGAATTATGCGGTAATTTTTCTTAGACTTTTGAAGAAAAATAGAAATAAGAAATAAATTGAAAATTTTTATAGACATTTATATCTGAAATGTGTTATTATATTATAGGCGTATGCCATGATTATACTAACACATTTTTTGATTTCAAAGCTGAAAGGAGAAAGGAATTTTTATGATGATGTGCAGCAAATGCGGTAAAAGACCTGCGGTAGTATATGTTTCTTCAACGGCAAATGATGCCGATACAAAAGGTTATTGCCTTGTATGTGCAAAAGAAATGGGAATAAAGCCCGTTACAGATATAATGGAAAAAATGGGAATCTCCGAAGATGACCTTACAACCATGCAGAGTCAAATGGACGACTTGATGGAATCGGGACTTCTGCCCGATATGGAAGATATGAGCGACTTTGAGGAAAGCAATGGCGACGAAGATGAAGAGGAAGATGAAAGCTTCAGCAGAGGGGGAGCACCTGCTTTTCCGTCATTCTTCAAAAATATGTTTTCCCCCAATAAAGACGAAAGTAAAAGCGACAGTACAAAAAAGAATGTTTCAGAGCATAAGAAAATTCCAAAACGCAAACGTAAAAACCTTGACACATATTGTACCAATCTTACCCGGAAAGCCGCTGACGGAAAACTTGACAGGATTATAGGCAGAAACAAGGAAATTGACAGAGTTATCCAAATACTTTCCAGAAGAACAAAAAACAATCCTTGTCTTATCGGTGAACCCGGTGTCGGCAAAACTGCAATAGCAGAGGGGCTTGCACTGAAAATAGCCGCAGGAGATGTTCCTTTGAGATTGCAGGAAAAAGAAATACATCTGCTTGATATGACAGCCCTCGTTGCAGGTACGCAGTTCAGAGGACAGTTTGAAAGCCGTATGAAAGGTCTTATCGAGGAAGTCAAGGCAGACGGAAATGTGATACTGTTTATAGACGAAGTACACAGCCTTGTAGGTGCAGGCGACTCGGAGGGGGCAATGAATGCCGCCAATATCATGAAACCTGCTCTTTCAAGAGGTGAAATTCAGGTCATAGGTGCAACGACTTTCAATGAATACAGAAAGTACATTGAAAAAGACACGGCACTTGAAAGACGTTTTCAGCCTGTAACAGTCAATGAGCCGTCGATAGCCGAAACAATCGAAGTTATAAAAGGCGTAAAGTCATATTATGAGGACTATCACAGAGTAAAAATGTCAGATGACATTGTGAGAAAGACTGTTATACTTTCGGAAAGATATATCACAGACAGATTTTTGCCCGACAAGGCAATAGACTTGCTTGATGAATCCTGTACTTATGCGGCTTTGAGAAATTCCGATCTTGAAAACTTTGACAGAAAAAAAGGCAGGCTTGAAAGCCTTAAAAAACAGCAGGAAGAAATTTCCGATACAACAAACGGTGAAATAGACTATGAAAAGCTTGCAACCGTTAAATTTGATATTGCCAATCTTGAAAAGGAACTTGAAAACATAGACGCTGACAGCCTTCATGCAAATGTTACGGAAGAGGATATTGCCCATGTCATAGAACTTTGGACAGGCATACCCGCCTCAAAAGTGCAGGAAAACGAGCTGAATAAATTGGCAGACCTTGAAGAAACTCTCAGAAAAAAAGTGATAGGTCAGGACGAGGCAGTAAAAGCCCTTGCGGCAGCCGTTAAACGCAGCCGTGTGCAGATAAGTCCCAGACGCAGACCTGCTTCATTTATCTTTGTAGGACCTACGGGTGTCGGCAAAACCGAACTTGTCAAAGTGCTTGCGGAAGAACTTTTCAATACCCCCGAAACGCTTATTCGCCTTGATATGTCGGAATTTATGGAGAAACACTCCGTTTCAAAAATAATCGGCTCTCCTCCGGGATATGTCGGCTATGACGAGGCAGGTCAGGTGACTGAAAAAGTCCGTCGTCGCCCTTATTCCGTACTGCTCTTTGACGAAATAGAAAAGGCTCACCCCGATGTACTTAACATTCTTTTGCAGATACTTGACGAGGGTGTTTTGACAGACGCACAGGGCAGAAAAGTTAATTTCAGCAATACCGTTATTGTAATGACTTCAAATGCAGGCAGTGAGAGAAAAGAAAATGCACTCGGCTTTGCCAAAACGGAAGCTCAGGCTACTGCCGAAAAAGTCAGAAAGGCACTTTCGGAATTTCTCCGCCCCGAATTTTTGAGCCGTCTTGACGAAATCATTATTTTCAGTCATCTGACAAAAGAAAACTTCTTTGATATATCCAAGCTTATGCTTGACGAGTATGTTGACACCCTTGCCGAAAAGGGCATAAAGTTTACATTTGACGATAAAGCCCGTAATTATCTTGCAGACAAGTCCTATGGCGGAAAGAGCGGTGCAAGGGATTTGAGAAACCTCATTCGCAGGGAAGTGGAGGACAAAATAGCTTCTGCCATCGTTGCAGGCAGGGCAGACGAAATTTCGGCAATTAACGTCACTTCCGAAGAAGATAAAATAAAATTGGAAATTATTCAAAAAAAATTTAAAAAAAGACTTGACAAACGGCGGCAGGTGTGGTAATATAATACCTGTCGCTGATATGCGGGTGTAGTTCAGTGGTAGAACCCCAGCCTTCCAAGCTGGTTGTGTGGGTTCGATTCCCATCACCCGCTCCACTTGCGCCAATAGCTCAGTTGGATAGAGCAACTGCCTTCTAAGCAGTAGGTCGGGGGTTCGAATCCCTCTTGGCGTGTGATGTATGGTGGGTATAGCTTAGCTGGTTAAAGCGCCAGTTTGTGGCACTGGAGATCGTCGGTTCGAATCCGATTACCCACCCCATATTTTTTTCGATGGGGTGTCGCCTAGCGGTTAGGGCAACGGACTTTGACTCCGTCATCGCTGGTTCGAGTCCAGCCATCCCAGCCACTTTTTGAAAAAAATTGATACGATTCATTAGCTCAGTTGGCAGAGCACTTGACTTTTAATCAAGGTGTCCGGGGTTCGAATCCCCGATGGATCATTGGTCGTGTCTTGTTTGAACAGCAGGACACGATTTTTTTTATATTTCCGTCATAAAACACAATATATTTTTTTTGACTTTAAAGTATCAAAATAAACTTGTTTTTTTATTAAAAAAGTACTATAATTATATCAATAAAAAAATATCATTGGAGTGAAAAATATGATTTACGGCTATTGCAGAATATCGACAAACAAGCAGAATATTGAAAGACAGGTAAGAAATATACTGAAATGCTATCCCAAAGCGGTCATCAGGCAGGAAGTTTATACAGCAACCAAAACCGACGGCAGAAGGGTTTTTGAACAGCTTTTGAAAATGGTCAAGCCGGGCGACACTATCGTTTTTGACAGCGTTTCACGTATGAGCAGAAATGCCGAAGCAGGCTTTCGTGTATATCAGGATTTGTATGACAAAGGCGTGGAACTGGTGTTTTTGAAAGAGCCTCATATCAATACCGCCACCTATAAAAAAGCCCTTTCAAACAATATCGAAATGACGGGCACAAAAACCGATATTATTTTGAAAGCAATCAATGAATATCTCATGGAGCTTGCAAAGGAACAAATTATTCTTGCATTTGAGCAGTCCGAAAAAGAAGTGGCTGACCTCCATCAAAGAACAAGAGAGGGCATTGAAACCGCCCGCAGAAACGGCAAACAAATCGGTCGCCCCTACGGTGCAAAAGTGACTACCAAAAAAAGTATCAGTGCCAAACGTGATATTTTGAAATTTTCCAAGGACTTTAACGGCACTCTTGCAGATGTAGATTGTATCCGCATGATAGGCATTGCAAGAAATACATATTATAAATATAAGGCACAACTTAAAAGTGAACTTTCAGAGTGATTTTTTAACTTGCTCGTTAAAAAAATCCATAGAATTTACGTTTATTATCCTCTCAAAATTGTGTAAAAATCCAAATCAATTCTTAAAATTAGTTGTAACATAGTCTGTCAAGATTGTGTAAAATCACAAAATGCCAAAAAATTATTATCAAAAATTTTCGGAATATGATATTTAAACCGCTTATTATTGGCAATAATTTGGTTGAATTGACTAAGATTTATATAAAAAATGATTTTCGTAATGATAATGGTCTTATCCTTGACAATTAAATCAATTTGGATTATAATGATTTGCATTAACACGGAAAGGACTGTTTACGGTTCTTAATCGGGGAATACTCGAATACAATCTTTTATCGGACAGTATTTTCCCGACAGAATTTATGCAAACTATACGAAAGGGAAAGGATGGCAAACGTATGAGAAAAAATGTTTCTGCAATAAAAGGATATATGTTTTCATTTATCAGGCTTATCACAATAAGCCCTAAACGGCTGAAATGCACCCTTTGCATGGTCTGTGCCTTTGTTATCGCATTCTCCTGTATTCCCGTGCCGTCAATGGCGATAGATACAACAGAGTACCTTGAACAAAGTCTGGAAGTCTATCCCGATGAGAAAAATAATGAAAAATACATTACTCTTAACGGTGTCATGCCCGAAAACGCCTCTGCCGAAGCAGTTGATGTGACGGAAGAATACTCTGATATCAAGGACTTTCCCTCGGAAGATAATATTGAAAAATCAGCCGTTCTCGCTGCCTATGACATAAGCATTACAGGCAATAAAGGGGATTTCCAGCCTATTGAAAACAATCCTATACTTGTGGAAATCGTTGACCCGAAAATCCGTGCAGGCTTTGTCAAAGAAATTTGGCATATCGCAGATGACGGCAAATATGAACAGATATATGATTTTACGGTAAATGACGGCAAAATCAGCTTTTATGCGGAGGGGTTCAGTGTATATGCTATCGTCAATGCTCCCGAACCTTACACCTATCCCAATATTGAACAGGTGACTTCTGCCGATGCTTTGACCGATTCCAGAGCTGATGCGGGTTTTTATCTTTTCCTGAACCCGACAAGCTCCTATTCAAATAACAAGTACTTTTCCGCAAGTATCAACGAAAAAAACTGTCTTATTGAAACAGCCAATATTTCGGAAGCGGCTATATGGTATTTTGAGTATGAGAACAATGAAACCCGACTTTATACTTATATCGACGGTGTGAAAAAGTACCTGCATAAAATACCTTCAAGCAATACAGACATAGAATTGAACCCCTCAGCCGCTGATTCTCTTAATATCACGTTCAATTCAAAAGATAAATCTTTCTTTTTTAACAAAAACGACACTACTCTTTATATGCAGCATTCAAAATCGGGCAGCGGTATCAGATACTTTAACGGAAACGGTGATGTCAATAATACGCATATAAAAATGCTTTATGCCGATTCTGTCAACCCTCCTGCCGATATGTACAACTTTAACGGCAGGACTTACGGGCTGATGTACTATCCGGGCGGCACTCTCGGTTACGGTCTTATGACGGATACCCAAAATAACGCTGTCGATATGACTTCCTTAGTTGTCCGCAACGACTTAGGCAGTAAAACTCTGTATGTCGCTCAGGACTGCAATATTGCCATGTGGACTTTCCACTCTGTATCACAGAATATTTACACCCTTTCCGCCAATACGGACGGGGTTACAAAATACCTTTGTTTTGACGGTAATTCCCTCTCAATGACTGATGACGTTCAAAATGCCGTTTCTCTTGCCCTCGCCTCAAACGGAAACAGTATCATGCTTTCATCGGGCAATAAAAGTATCAGTTTTGACGGAAATGCTTTCTCCCTCAAAACAACCAATCAGAATGATTTAAGCCAATGGTTATGTCTTACAAAGCTTTCGGGACTTGAAAATGACGATTATGTATGCTATTCGGCAGATAAAATAAGCATTTCGGACGTTACCAACAAATCTATGGTAATCGTATATACTCGTGTATGGAATGATACAGCCAAGAGATATGATTTCTATGCAATTGACAGTGACGGTACTCTTTATCCGTGTTACGAACGTGGCGGAAATATCATGTGGGTAGGCAGTCGTATCAATACAATGCAGTGGGAGTTTACAGAATACGTCTATGCCGACGGCACGCCTAAATATTACTATGAGCTTTACAACCCCTATTCCAAAAAATATATAGCCCCTCAATTAAACGGCAGTCAAACTCTTTCCGATAACAAAATAGGCATCAATATGCCGGGCAGACGTGAGGGGGAGTATTATACGGACATTATCGCATGGGACGACTTGTACTATTCCTATGCAGGTCTGAAAAACGATAACGAAAATAACTCTGTCATTCCCGCAATACGCTCAAAGGCTGATACCTATTATTTTGCCGTAGTGGAAAAGCCCGTTTCTGCTCTTACCGAAATTCAAACCGTTGATAACGATTTATACGGTATCAAAATGAAGATGATAGACTTCCCCAACCCCGGCAAACAAAATTCCATTCTCGGAACAACCGATACTACTTCAAAAGACCATTCCACAAAAAATCTTCTCTCCACCAATCTCAATGAAAACGGCTATCCGACAGCTTTGGAAACCGATACAAATTTATTTGAGCTTTTCGGAACGTCCAATACTGTCAACCATCTTTTTACGGAAAGTATTTACAATGAAAGCGGATACTTTGAATTTGACAGCTGTCAGAATTTCGCCACTCTCTATAATGACAATAAAGAGCTTACAAGCAATTTTACTGTATATAAAGAACTCGGCACAACTGACAATACCTCCAAAAGTACTTTGAAACACGGTCAGTTTTTCCCTTACGACACCATTACGGCAGGGCAGTATTCAACCGTAAATCCCGAAAATCTGTATGGTGCGGTTGCAGTCCCCGAACACCCCGAAATCGGAGTTCTGCCCGAATCAGACCCCCGAAAATATGAAAGACTTCATACCGTCGGAAAAAATCCGAATTATTACAACGGCATGGAAATGGAAGCGAACTTTGTGCAGACACCCGACGGCAAAGACGCATGGGGACATGATATTATATTTGAGTTTACGGGAGATGACGATTTCTGGCTGTACGTTGACGGAGAATTGATTATCGACCTTGGCGGTATTCATTCCGCTCTTGCAGGAAATGTCAACTTCTCAACAGGCGATGTTATCGTTGAAGGCAAAAGTACAAATCTGCGTGAGATTTTCAAGTCAAACTATATATCACGCAATCCCAATGCCACTGATGAACAAATCAATGCCTATTTGGCGGAGTATTTCAAAGAGGGCGAAAATATCTTCAAAGACTACTCGCCCCATACTATGAAACTTTTCTATATGGAACGTGGTGCAGGTGCTTCCAATCTGCACATGAGGTTTAATATCAGCAATGCTTCCTCTACAAAAGCTACCCTTACTAAAAAAGTGACGGGCTCTGATGATATTGATTTCAATATTGTAGAATATCCTTTCCAGATATGGTATAAAGACCAACAGGCAGGCGAGCCTAAACTTTTGACAAATATAAATTCCGTTTCAAGTGTCACCTATCAAAATTCCACTCAAAGCGTCACCCATGCCACAACTTATACACCGCCCAACAGTACCGTTTCTTACAACTCCGTATATTTCCTTAATCCCTTTATGAGTGCCAATATAGACTTCCCCGAAAAAACGATTGAATACCGTATCATTGAATGCGGTACCAATACAGACGTTTACGACCATGTATATGTAAACGGCACCGAAGTTAACGGGGATTCTATCAACAACACAAATTATCAGTCATTCGATTCGGGCTGGAAAAATATAAAAGATACCCCCTCCGTGACTTTTGAAAATCATGTTAATGCAGAGGCACTCCGTACTCTCAGCTTTAAGAAAGTCGTGTATGACCAATTTAACAACAAGCTTACAGCAGAACAAGATGATACTACATTCAATTTCCGTCTGTCGCTGTCAAAAAATTCATCAGACACTCTTACCCTTGCCAATATGTATAAATACTATGTTACAAATCCCGAGGGCTATCTCTGTAAATGGGACGTACTTTCTCAGAACTTTATTCCTACCGAAAGCAAATTTTCCGAAATTGCCGATTTGACGGACACTCAAAAAGAACCGCTTACTTTTGAAACTTCAATGAACGGTGCTGTTTCCAAAATTCCCGCAGGCTATACCGTTCATGTGCCGAATTTGCCCGTAGGTACAAAATTCATGGTAACAGAGAGAAATAATGAAATTCCTCTCGGGTATCAGCTGATTTCTTATGAGAGAGTTGACGAAACTTACTTCATTGCAGAGGGCGATTCCGAAAATACGGGTTATATCAGAGAAAACGACTCTCCGTTCATGCTGATAAATAACAGGCGTGGCTGGGGATTGGAAGCCGATAAAATTTGGAGTGACAATGATTATGTTTCCTCTCATGCCCCCATCTATACGGCTGTTTATCTCGGAGATGAACTCGTTGAGGGAACGGTAAGAAAAATCTCTCACCCCGATACCTCTGTACGCTACTATTTTGACAGACTGACACCCGATACCGATTATGACGATTATTCCGTATGTGAAGTGACGGTTGAAAATCCCGTTCTCGACTCTGACGGCAAAACTGTTTTGAGTTACAGCAGTATCAAAAAGCTTGACAACGGTGAACGTACAAAAATCGGAGTTGTTTCCAAAAGCGGTGTTTCGGACACGTTCCCCTATATCGTTGGATATACAGAGGGCAAGGCTCATAATAATATCAAAACAGATACAATAACCAATACCCGTACAGGCGGAGTTGTTATCACTCTGTATGATATGAACACAAGAGAACCTCTCGCAAACGGCATATTTGTTCTTAAACAAGGCGATAGTGAACTTGGTACATTTACTTCGGATTCCGACGGCAGAGTGACTGTCATGTATGACTTTACACACGATATTGACTATACATTGACGGAGATAACCCCTCCTCAAAAATATATCGGCTTGCCAAATTCAGCGGTATTTTCCGTTGACAGCCAAAATGACAGCATTCATCTCAGCGGTAATGAAAGCCAATGGCAGTCATGGCATTCCCCGACAGGCGAAAATGACCTTATTATAGCTTATATCGACTTGTTCAACAAGCCCTATACTCTTAGAGCCGTAAAGAAGGACAGCCTTACAAGCCAGCCTCTTAGCAATGCACATTTTGCCCTTTATCGTGGCATTCAGGGCATAGGCGGTTATGTAAGGGACATTAACCCTATTGCAGGCTGTGAGGACCTTGTAACAGATGCTGACGGAATGATCCCTTTCCCGAACAGCACTCTCTTACCGGGTAAATATTATCTTACCGAAACAGTTCCTCCCGAAAATTATAAACCTCTGAATTCGGACATTATATTTACTCTCTACGAATCGGGTAACTTTATCATTGACAGTGAGGGACATGAAAGTTTTCTTGACGTTTCGGGCGTAAATGAAATCGTTTATTCCCTTAATATTCCAAATACCCCGCTTGCGGAATTGACTGTTGCAAAGACCGTACAGGGAAATTTCGGAAACGTCAACAAGGACTTTACATTTACCCTTACGGTAGAGGGTGCATCTGTTGATGATGAGTATGAATGGTCAAAAAACGGCATTATGCAGACAGCTCATCTGCATTCGGGCGACACATTCACACTTAAACACAATGACACCTGTACTGTCATTCTCCCCAGAGGAAAAAATGTAACTATATCGGAAAACAGCGAAAATTATATTTCTTCGTTTCAATTAGGCTCTGCCCCCGAAGAAAAAACAAATCATAAAACATTTGTGCTTGACGGTAATATTACCCTTGCCGTTACCAATACGCTTGACGGTGTATTGCCGACGGGCATAAAATTGAATATGCCTGTTTTCCTGCCGATAGCAGTCGGCTCACTGGCAGTAATATTATTGATATTACATCTTAAAAAACTCAAAAACGATTCCGAGTAAAATCCGAGAGTAAGAGGTTTCTCTTACTCTCGATTTTTTCCCGAAAAAAGCGATTGACATAAACTCATTTTTTTGCATATCAAGCCCCGACTTAACAAATTTGTTGACATTATTTTTATCGGGCTGTATAATTATCTTTGAAAATCAGCTAAGTGAGGGATTTTATGAAATGTAAAAAATATATCGCTTTATGTACCTCTGCATTGCTTTTATTTTCGGGCTGTCATGCCCAAACGTCTGCCCCCGTGCAGACAAGTGAGTTTTCCGAAATCCCGCAAGCCGAGGAAAGTTCACAAACCCCCGAAATTCCCAAAATATCCTATGACGAGTCAAAGAGATTTTCCGAAGAATACCGCTCATGCAAATATTATCAAAATCTCATGAAAGCACTTAATAAAAATAAAAACTCCTCTTTCATGCAGAGAGTTCTTGATGTTGCACTGTCACAAGAGGGATATTTGGCTTATGCCGTGGAAGGTCTGATACCCGAACAGGTCAGGGAAGAAGGCAATCTTTGGACAGGGGCTTCCGCAAGGAATGCAAGCAACATGACGGGCAATACAGAATATACCCGCTGGTTTGAGGAATATGTATTTGACAGCTCCAACCCTTATATAGACTGCGAATGGTGTTCGATTTTTGTAAGCTGGTGTCTGTATCAGGCAGGCTATCACTCCGACGAGGAAAGTGACCGTGAATTTTATTATTCATACTGTGCAGACCCCCGAAAAGAATTTCCCGACAGGCTTTTCCAGTCTTTCAACCTTGACCAGAGCAAAGTATGGTACACCCCCACTGCAAGCGATAAACTCAATGATTTTATGGAGGTAAATACCCCCGTTCATACAGATACAGACCCTTATAAAATCAATTATCAAAAAGGCGGTCTGGTATTTTTCTCATGGGACGGCAATGGGTGGTCTTTTGACCATATCGGCATAGTTGTCGATTATGACAAAACCGAGCATATTCTCACTTACATAGGCGGAAATGATTACAGCTCGGTCATGATAAACTCCATGGACTTTGATACAGATACATTTGATGTACAGCCCGTTGTAAAAAACTCTGAGAGAATTATGGCTTATGCGGAATATGACGCTGTACCTCCCGAACCGTCATGGTATCGTGATGTATTGAACAATCCCTTGAAATACTTCATTGATGAGAACAGCCAAAAACATTTTTATTATGATGAACGCTACTATAATTGAAAATCGACAGATAAAACAACTCTCCGACAAGGCTTTTGACTTTGTCGGAGAGGATTTTTTATCATCAAATTTTAGAGAACTTTTGAAAGGAAATCTTTCAGACGCTGATTTTTGGGATTGGAGAACAATTCGGCAGGCGTATTTTCTTCCGCAATAATGCCGTCATTAAAGAACATCACTCTGTCGGCAACTTCTTTGGCAAAGCCCATTTCATGCGTAACGATTACCATAGTCATACCGCTTTGAGCCAGTTCTTTCATGAGAGAGAGAACTTCTCCGACCATTTCGGGGTCAAGTGCAGATGTCGGCTCGTCAAAAAGCATAACATCGGGGTTCATAGCCAATGCACGAATGATTGCAACACGCTGTTTCTGACCGCCCGAAAGACTGTCGGGGTAAGCATCTGCCTTATCGGAAAGACCAATTCTTTCAAGAAGTTCTTTTGCTTTTTTTTCAGCGTCCTCTTTGGACATTTTGCCGAGCATGACGGGGGCAAGCATGATATTTTTCTTTATCGTCATGTTGGGAAACAGGTTGAACTGCTGGAACACCATTCCCATTTTTTCACGCATTTTATTGATGTCAACGGATTTGTCCGTAATGTCCGTACCTTCAAATTTGATAGTACCGCCTGTGGGCTGTTCGAGAAGATTGAGAGAACGCAGAAAAGTGGATTTTCCACAGCCCGACGGACCTATGATTGCAATTACTTCACCTTTTGAAACAGTCGTGCTGATATTTTTCAGAACCTCATGTTTGCCAAAGGATTTTTTAAGACCGTCAACTTCGATGAGTATTTCATTTTTATCTGATTTCATTATTTTTCAATCTCCTTTCCAGTCTGCCGACACCGTATGACAAAAGCAGTACCATTACAAGATATATTAAAGCCACGGCTACAAGAGGAATGAATGCTTCAAAAGTCTGGCTTCTGATAATATCTCCGCCTTTGGTGAGGTCCTGAAGTCCGATATAACCGCTGATAGCAGTTTCTTTGAGCAGGCTGATAAATTCATTGCAGAGAGCAGGGAGCATATTTTTGAAAGCCTGGGGCATGATGATGCTTGACATAGTCTGACGGTAGTTAAGACCAAGACATCTGCCCGCTTCAAACTGACCTTTATCAACGGCATTGATACCCGAACGGATAACTTCCGCTACATAAGCACCCGAATTCAAGCCGAATGCAACGACTGCAACAAGAATTTTGTTGACATTTACCGACGCAAATATGACATAGTAAATTATCAAAAGCTGTATCATGGCAGGAGTACCCCTAATTACAGCAAGATAGAGTTTGCAGATGAAATTGAGGATTTTCAGTTTATTCTGCTGGTCATGTACGGTTCTCACAACTGCTACAAGCGTTCCTATCACAAGACCGATGGCGATTGCAAGAATGGTGATAAGAATGGTATTGCCAAGACCTGTTAAAATATACTGCCACCTGCTGTCGTCAATGAAATTCTGACGGAGTTTATCCGTGAAAGAAAGGGATTTTGTATTTTTATTTTCGCCGTCCGAAACAGCGGAAGTGCCTTTATTAATAATGATGACTTGTTTGGAAGTGGTGTAGGAGTCGGAGAAATCAACATTTTGTTTTCTGTCCTCGGTGACGGTCATGCCTGCCGCACCTACATCAGCCTTGCCCGATTGAATGGCAGGGAGAATGGAATCAAAAGCCATGTTTTCAATTTCCATGTCAAAGCCGAGTTCATCACATACAGCCTGCATAATATCCATGTCAATGCCGACAATTTTTCCGTCATTGACATATTCATAAGGCGGAAACTCTGCATTCGTTGCAACAACTAATTTGCCGTTTCTCTGAACGTCTTTTTTCTGATAGGGCAGAGTACCTTTTTGTTCATCAGTACCTATGTAGTTAGTGGCTATATTATCAATAGTGCCGTCAGATTTCAATTTTTTAAGTGCATTATTTATTTTGTCGAGGAGGTCTGTTCTGCCTTTTTTGATACTGAG
>ONIF01000035.1 GCA_900317795.1 uncultured Eubacteriales bacterium
TTATTAAAATGGTCATTACAGGCGGTCCATGTGCCGGAAAGTCAACTGCTATGAGCCGCATACAAAATACCCTTGCCAACATGGGCTACAAAGCACTTTTTATCGGCGAAACCGCCTCCGAACTCATTACAGGCGGCGTTGCCCCTTGGACCTGCGGCACGAATGCTCAATATCAGAGTTTTCAAATGAAACTCCAAATAGAAAAAGAAAAAATTTTTGAACAAGCCGCTCTCACTATGAATTCCGACAAAGTTCTTATTATATGCGACAGGGGCGTTATGGACAATAAAGCCTATATGAAAAAAGATGAGTTTGAACAAGTTCTTAAAGAAGTCAATGCCAATGAAGTCGAACTCCGTGACGGCTATGATGCTGTTTTTCATCTCGTGACTGCTGCCAAAGGTGCGGAACAGTTCTATACCACTATCAACAATACCGCACGCACCGAAACTCCCGAACAGGCTGTTTTGCTTGATGATAAAATCATCTCTGCCTGGACAGGTCACCCCCATTTCAGAGTTATCGACAACTCATACGACTTTGAAACCAAAATAAGAAAGCTTATTACCGAAATTCTGGGATTTTTAGGCGAGCCCGAACCTCTCGAAATCGAAAGAAAATATTTGATTGAATATCCTGACTTAAATATGCTCGAAAATATGGACAACTGCGAAAAAGTCGAAATTATTCAGACTTATCTCCATTCCACCGAACAAAATCAGCAAATCCGTTTAAGACAGCGTGGCATTGACGGACATTATGTCTATTTCCAAACTATCAAAAAAGAAATTACACCCGTTAAACGCATCGAAATCGAAAACCGCCTTACCAAAGACGAATATTTGAAACTTCTCATGTCTGCTGATACTTCCAAACGCCAGATACGCAAAAACCGTTACTGCCTTACTTACAAAAATCAATACTTTGAAATAGACGTTTTCCCGTTCTGGAATGACAAGGCTCTTATGGAAATTGAACTCAGTGACGAAAATTCTCCTATCATCTTCCCCGACTTTATTAAAATTATCCGTGAAGTCACTGCCGAAAGTGAATATAAAAATTCATCTCTTGCTCAAAATCTTGTCTGACAATTCTCTATAACTTACCTCACCCGATAAAAAAATGATTGCTGTCAAATTCGGTATTGCCATCAGTCCGTTAAAAGTGTCCGAAATTTCCCATACAAGCGTTATTTCCATGATACACCCGATATATACCACAACTGCATATATCACCCTGTAAATTTTGATATATTTCCCGTTTGTCAGATATTCAAAACTCCTTTCCCCATAGTACGACCATGATACAAGCGTTGCAAATGCAAACATCACTATTGACAATGATATAAATATATTTCCCACTATCCCCAACACGCTTTCAAATGAATAGGTACTTAACTCTATGCCGTCAAGCCCCGTCTTGTCGGCTTTTGTCGTTAATATGCACAATGCCATTAACGTACACATCACTATCGTATCAACAAACACTTGAAATATCCCCCACATTCCCTGTTGATACGGCTCGTCACTATCCGATGCAGAATGCACGATAGGCGAACTTCCCAAACCCGCTTCATTTGAGAATACTCCTCTTGAAATCCCGTATTTTACAGCCCTTGACATTCCATATCCCATAAATCCCCCTGCAACCGACTTTAAATCAAATGCCTGTTCAAATATCTCCTTAAATGCATTCGGTATCTCTCTGAAATTCACGCCTATTACTATCAATACAGCAATCGTGTATATTACCGCCATGAACGGCACAAGCTTTTCCGTTAATTTGGAAATCCTGTCTATTCCCCCAAATATTATTCCTCCCACAAGTACAGCCAATATCATTCCGCTTATTTTCGGTGATATACCAAAATTTTCTAATGCCCCCGATACAGAATTTGACTGTGTCATGTTTCCCATGCCGAATGCCGCCAGTGTGCAGAATACCGCAAATATTACCGCCAGCCATTTGCATTTCATTCCTCTCTCTATATAATACATAGGTCCACCTACATATTTTCCGTTTTTCTTTATCCTGTACTTCATGCCAAGCACATTCTCCGCAAATACCGTTGACATTCCGAAAAATGCCGCCACCCACATCCAAAATACTGCCCCTGCACCGCCTAATGCTATCGCATTGGCAACTCCCACTATATTTCCCGTTCCTATCGAGCCTGCAAGTGCCGTTGCCACTGCCTGAAACGGTGATATTTTCTCCCCTGCCGAACTTTTCTTTGACTTTGAAAATGACATTGCCGTATTTTTCCACCATGTCCCGAAATGCACAACTGGGAAAAATCTCAATTTCACCGTGAAAAATATCCCTACTCCCAAAAGTATCACCAAAGTGTATTTTCCCCACACTATGTTATTCACAAATGCGTTTATCTCCGTTATTCTCTGCATATCATCACCGTTTTGAAAAAGTTTTAATAATACTATGCAAAAAAAATTATTTTTATCTTTACAACCGACAACTTTTCATTTATAATATATAAATTGAGAAAACTATTAAAGGGGAATATTTATGATACAGTTTGAGGAATTGAAATTACAGCTTGAACAGCTTGAACCCGATATTAAAGAGCTTGCCAATGCTCTCGGTCTTGATAAGCTTAAAATGGAAATCGAACAGCTTGAACAGAGGGCTGCTCAACCCGGTTTCTGGGACGATGCCGAAAATTCTCAGAAAATCCTTCAAAAAACAGGTACTTTGAAAAATAAAGTCGAGGCTTATGACAATCTTGTTGCCGCTTATGACGATACCCTTGCATTGATTGAACTTGCCAACGAAGAAGAAGATATTTCACTTCTCGAAGAGGCTCAAAGTGAATTTGATAAAGTGAAAAGTAACCTTGACGCTCAGCGTCTGCAAACTCTGCTTACAGGCGAGTATGACTCCAAAAATGCAATCCTTACTTTCCATGCAGGTGCAGGCGGTACAGAGGCTCAGGACTGGGCGGAAATGCTTTACAGAATGTACAATCGCTGGGCGGAACGTCACAATTTTAAAGTCAAAGAAGTTGATTACCTTGACGGTGAAGAAGCAGGTTTGAAAAGTGCCGTTCTGCTCATTGAGGGCGAAAATGCCTATGGCTATTTAAAGAGTGAATCGGGTGTTCACCGTCTTGTCAGGGTATCTCCCTTTGACGCTTCCGGCAGGCGACATACTTCTTTTGCCTCTCTCGAAGTCATGCCCGAAATTGACAATACTATCAATATTGAAATACGTCCCGAGGACATTAAAATGGACGTTTACCGTGCAAGCGGTGCAGGCGGTCAGAAAGTCAATAAAACTTCCTCCGCTGTTCGTCTTACCCATATCCCCACAGGAATTGTTGTTGCTTCTCAAGTCGAAAGAAGCCAGTATCAAAACCGTGATGTTGCCATGACTATGCTTAAATCAAAACTCCTTGAAATCAAAGAAAGAGAACATCTTGAAAAAATCGAGGATATTAAGGGCGTTCAAAAGGAAATCGCATGGGGTGCTCAGATACGCTCCTATGTATTCATGCCCTACACCATGGTCAAAGACCACCGCACAAGTTTTGAAACAGGCAACATAAACGCTGTCATGGACGGTGATATTGACGGCTTTATCAATGCCTATCTCAAAGCCGCAAGCCTTAACAAACTCCATGAGGATTTTGACGAAGAATAAATTTTTCTCTGCACCGATAAATTTTTGTCGGTGCATTTTTATTGTCCTAAAAATTGTACGTTCTATGTGATATAATACCTAAAAAAACAACGGAGGTGCTTTTAATGACATACGTTATGTCGGATATTCACGGTGAATATGACAAATTCATGGAACTGCTTGATAAAATCGGCTTTAACGAAAATGACACTCTTTATATTCTGGGCGACATTTTCGACAGAGGTCCTCACCCTATCAAGATTATTCGCAAAATTATGCAAATGCCGAATGTTATATGCATTGTCGGAAACCATGAATTGATGGGTATGAGATGTCTGCCGTTTCTCATGGGCGAAATTACAGAGGAATCCATAGACGCTCTCGACACCGATACTCTTGATAATATTCTTACATGGCAATACAACGGATTTTCCACTACAATAAGGGAATTTGCCAAACTCGATATCGAAGCTCAACAGGCTGTTATTGACTATATCGGCAATTTTACTACCTATGAACAAATCACCGTGAATAATCAAAAATATATTCTCGTTCATGCAGGTCTGGGCGACTTTTCCCCCGAAAAAGCCCTTGAAGATTACACCATTGACGAACTCGTCTGGGAAAGACCGAACTACAATCAAAAATACTTTGATGATACGATTGTAATAACAGGTCATACCCCTACTCAGATGATCCGTGACAACGAAACTCCCGGCTATATCTTCCGCAAAAATAATCACATTGATATAGACTGCGGTGCGTGTTTTGAGGGCGGCAGGCTTGCCGCTTTATGCCTTGATACCAATGAGGAATTTTATTCTTCTGAAAATACTTAAAAAATGGAGGTTTATTTATGATACAGTTTTTCTGCGGAAGAAATGGTAGCGGCAAAACTTATAAGATTTATGAAAAAATAAGTGCCGAATCCAATCTTGAAAATGTCATTCTTATCGTACCCGACCAAAGCTCTTTTATCAACGAAAAAAGAATTCTTAATCAATTCGGGGCTGCAAGTGCCTCTAAAATCAGGGTTTTCGGCTTTGACAGACTTTATGATTACCTTGCCGAAAAATTCAACGAAGTCCCCAAACAGAGAATTGATGACGGTGCTAAAAATGTCTTAATGAGCATTGCTGCCGAAGAAGTTTCCGACAAACTCGATATGTATGCAAAAAAAGCTCAAAAAGCCGATTTTGCCGAGCTTATGCTTAGTGCCGTCAATGAATACAAACTCTGTGCAATATCTCCCGAACAGCTCTTTGAAACTGCCGAAAAAATCTCTGACGAACACCTTAAACAAAAAATCAAAGAAAGTGCCTTGATTTATTCGGCTTATGACATAATCGTGAACGAAGCCTATTCAGACCCCAGCGACGACATGGAAAGACTTTATCAAATACTCTGTTCACACGACTTCTTCATAAACAAACATGTATATATCGACTCTTTCAACAGTTTTTCCGCTCAAGAATATAAAATCGTTGAACAGATAATCGAACAGGCTGATTATGTCGGAATTACTGTCGGCTGTTCCGCAAATTCAAACGAAAGTGATGAAAACTCTATTTTCAGAGAGCCTTTCATTACTATGAACAGGCTTTCCGCTTTCGCAAATGAAAATAATATCGAAATTCTCCCCTGTATCAACCTCACTCAGCAAAAAAGATTTTCTTCACCGTCTTTGCAGGCTTTGGAAGAATCCTTTTTCAGATTTGACGGTGACACCTATTCCTATGACGACAATGCCGTACAGCTTTATGAAGGCTTGAATGAATATGACGAAATACAGCAGGTCGCAAGAAATATTTCCCTGCTTGTGAGGGAACATGACTATTCATACAATGACATCAATGTCATTTGCCGTGATGCCGACGCTTTCAGGCACGTTATTGAATCGGAATTTCCCAAATATAACATTCCTTTCTTTATGTCCGAGGAAAAACCCCTTGAAAATCATGCTTTGATAGAATTTATCCTCTCCGCATTCGATGTTGTACACTCCTCTTTTGCAACAGAAAATATCCTCTCTTTCCTTAAAACAGACTTTTCCGCTCTCCCTCCCGAAGATGTATGCATTCTTGAAAACTACGTCTATATGTGGGATATAAGAGGACAAAAGTGGAAATCTCCCTTTACAATGAATCCCGACGGAAATTCCATGACCGAAAACGAGGACTCCCTCCAAGAACTTGCACAAATCGAAGAATTCAGAAAACAGGCTGTTATCCCTCTCATTCAGTTTTCCGACAATCTCAAAAATGCACAAAACGGCGGTGATATTTCAAAGGCTGTCTATACCCTTTTGCAAGCCGTAAACGCTGAAGAAAAACTCAAAAAAATTGCAGGCTGGTTCCGTGAAAAAGGCAATATAAAATCCTATGAAACAGAAATCCGTATCTGGAATATCACCATGGAAATCCTCGACAAAATGTATCATATTTTCCAAAACAAATCCATTGACAGCCAACGTTATCTTGACCTCCTCAAGCTTATGATAAGAAAAAGCCCTGTGTCCGATATTCCCGAAACCCTTGACCAAGTCACAATCGGTCTTGCAGGAAATCTTATTTCCGAAAATCCGAAAGCCGTATTTCTCATAGGTGCGTCAGAAGGTATATTCCCTGCCGTGCCCAAACCTTCGGGACTTTTCAGCGACAACGAACGTTCCCCACTTCTCGCTCTTGAACTCCCTCTGCATTACGGGGTATATGACAAATCCCTGCTTGAAAAATACAATGTTTATTCCGCAGTTTCTCTGCCCTCTCAAAAACTCTTTGCAAGCTATCATCTCACCAACTCAAAAGGCGATAAATTTAAACCCTCCCTCATATTCACCGAAATACAATCCATTCTTGAAAATACCTCTGTTATCAATAAATCCATGCTTTCACCAAAAGATATTTACTTTACGCCAAAACAAAGCTTTGAAGAGTGTGCGTCAAAGTGGAATAACAATACTCCCGAATCCGATACTTTGAAACAATTTTTCCGAAATGCAGATAAATTCAAACATATCTGCACTGCCATAGAAAAAACCGTTAAAGACGAACCTTATAAAATTGCCGACACAAAAAAAGCAAAACAGCTTTTCGGTGAACATATCAGACTTTCCGCCTCTCAAGCCGAAACTTTTTACAGCTGTCCTTTTAAGTACTTCTGCCGTTACGGACTTAATGTATATCCGAGAAAACGTGCCGTAATGGACGCAAGTATGTACGGCAGTGTCGTGCATTACGTTCTTGAAAATCTCCTTAAAGAAGAAAAATTTGACAATATCAAAAATTTTGACGAAAATCAGCTCTCCGATACCGTCAGAAAACATATTGAAAATTATATCCGTGCAATAGGCGGTAAAGATGACCGTCTTGAAAGATTTATGATGCAGTTCAGAATTATGGAAAGAAATCTCGTTATTCTGCTTAAACGCCTTATTGCAGAATTTAACGTATGTCAGTTCATGCCCGAAAGCTTTGAACTGAAAATAGGCGGAACAAATTCCGACATACCTGCCTATACCCTCAAACTCCCTACGGGTGAAAAAATATCCGTCACAGGCAAAATTGACCGTGTGGATACCTATGTCAGAAACAATGAAAAGTATATCCGTATTATCGACTACAAGACGGGCAAAAAATCTTTCAAGCTTTCC
Organism: uncultured Eubacteriales bacterium; assembly: GCA_900317795.1. GTDB lineage: Bacteria > Bacillota > Clostridia > Oscillospirales > Acutalibacteraceae > UBA1213. The sequence goes on from ONIF01000035.1 coordinate 7,292, forward strand.
GACGTTTACTACGGGCTTAATATGCAAATGCTCCTTTATCTCTCCGCAATAGATAAAAACGGCTCCGAAAAATACTCCGAAAACAAATATTCCCTTGCACCAGCAGGCATTCTCTATATGCCCTCAACCCCCGAATCTACTTCAAAAACATTCAACTCCCCCGATGAAAAAACCAAAAACTCCAATGAACAACAGAAAAACTTTAAAATGAGCGGTCTGCTTATCAAAGACAAGGAAATCCTTTCCGCTATGGAAGATAAAATCAAGGGCATTTATATCCCTGCAAAAGATGATATGGATAAATGTGACAATCTCATCACCCTTGCACAATACGGCAATGTATTCAAATATATCGACCGAAAATTTATTTCAATGGCTCAATCCCTTTTTGACGGCAATATTGAAAGAAATCCCGTTAAATCATCTTTTGATGCCTGCCAATTCTGCGACTACAAAACTGTCTGCGGATTTGAAAAAGGCAAAAAATCCAATAATTTCAAAAAAAGTTCCAATGACGAAATTCTTAAACAAATAGAGGAGGATTTGAAAAATGTCTGAAATGAAATTTACCCCCGCTCAGCAAGACGCTATCAATGCAGAGGGCGGTTCTGTTATCGTTTCCGCTGCCGCAGGCTCGGGCAAAACAAGAGTCCTTGTTCAGCGTGTCATTAAAATGCTTACCCGTAAGGAAAATCGCATTGATGCCGACAGGCTGCTTATCGTTACTTTCACCAATGCCGCTGCAGACGAAATGAAAAAAAGAATTAACTCCGAAATTGAAAAGTGTATCAAGCAATCCCCCGAAGATACATTCCTCCGTCGTCAGCAAATTTTACTTATGAATGCCGATATTTGCACCATTCACAGCTTTTGCAGCAGGCTTATTAAAGAAAACTTCTTTTCCCTTGACATCAGCCAGGATTTCAGAATTGCATCGGATACCGAACTTGCTGTTATAAAATACCGCATTATGTCCGATATTATCGAACAGAAATATGCGGAAAACAAAAACAGCTTTGCCCTTTTAAGTGCCATTTTCTCGGGCAGCAAAAGCGACAATAAGCTTGAAAATACTCTGCTTGAGATATACAAAAAATGCAGTTCTCACCCCGACATGAATCAATGGATAGACCGTGCAGCCGAATTCTATAACCCCGATATTCCTCTTTCCGAAACCATTTTTGCAAAAATCGCCTTTTCCTCCCTTGAAAAATCCCTTAAATATTTCAACATGATGCTCGACACTGCCGAAAAAATCATTTCGGACAATTCAGACGCTTTCTGCACGGGCAAGGAAACCAGCGGTGAAAATAAATTCAATGCCCTTGACCTCTTTGTCAAGAAACTTGAAACACTCTATTCGCAAAAAAACTGGAATGATATTTCCTTGTTGATTTCCTCTTTCAAGAAAACCAAATACCTCCCTCCAAAAAGTAAAAAATACCCTGTTTCAGCGGAGGAACTCCAAACTTTAAAAATCTGTTTCAATACCATTGACGACGAAATTCAGAAAAAACTCCTGCCTGTTTTCGGCATTTCCGAAGATGTCTATCAAAACGACACGCAACAGGTTTATCCCGCTGTCTGCTGTATGTGCGGTATTATCAAGGAATTTTCTCAGAAATTCTTTGAAAAGAAAAAAGAAAAAAATATCCTTGATTTCTCCGACCTCGAACACCTTGCATTGAAACTCCTTAAAAACCCCTCCTCCGATAAAAAAAGCGATTTTGCAGAGAGTATCTCTCAAAAATATGACGCTATTATGATAGATGAATTTCAAGATACCAACGAAATTCAAGACCTTATTTTCAGATACATCTCCAAAAATGAAACCAATCTCTTTGTCGTAGGCGACGTGAAACAAAGTATTTACCGTTTCAGAGAGGCTATGCCCGAAATCTTCAAGGCAAGAAGAAAAAATTCCCTTTTATATAAACACGACTCTCCCGAATTTCCTGCCTGCATTATCCTTGACAAGAATTTCAGAAGCCGTGAAAATATTATCGACAGCGTCAATTTTGTTTTCGGGGCAGTCATGTCCGAATATGTCGGTGAAATCGTCTATGATGACAGTGAAAAACTCTCTGTCGGTGCGGTCTATCCGCCTTATGACAATACGGAAACGGAAATTCATCTCCTTGATACAGGCAACAATGATGAAAACATTGATGACGAACAAAACTGCTATGAAAAAGAGGCTCAGTATATTGCCGAGATGATTAAAAACATGATTAAAAACGGTTTTCAGGTATGCGAAAACGGCTCTATGCGTAAAGCTCAATACAGCGATTTCTGCATTCTTATGCGTGTTATGAAATCGCATTCCCAAGAGTATGCCGACACCATGAATAATTACGGCATTCCTGCCTATGTCGAACAGCCTTATGACCTCTTTGAATGCTATGAAGTCAATGCCGTTATCTCTTTCCTTAAAGCCGTTGACAACAGACTGCTTGATATTCCCCTGCTTACTCTGCTTATTCTCCCGATATTCAGCTTTTCACCCGATGACCTCGCTTTCCTCAAATCCCACTTCAATGCAAAACATATTTACTCTCAAATACATCTTTGCCTTGAAAATACCGAAGTTTATCCCGACAGCGACGAACAGCAATATAAAATCTCCCTGCAAAGCAAATGCAGGGATTTTACGGAAACTATGGACTATTTCAGAACACTTTCCGTCACTTCCAGCATAAGCGAACTTGCCGAGGCTTTCTTTGAAAAAACAAACTTCCTTTCTATTATAAACGCTATGCCAAACGGCTCTGTCAGACTTAAAAATATAAGACAGTTCATGAGCTTTGTCAGAGAATATGAAAGCAATTCAAAAAGCGGTCTTTCCGACTTCGTAAGACATATTGACTATCTCGAACAAAGCGGTACAACTATGCCTGCAAGCGATGCCGAACCCGAAAATGCCGTTAAAATCATCAGCATTCATCATTCAAAGGGACTTGAATTCCCTGTATGTATCATGGCAGGTATGAACATGACGGGAAATAATATCCCTCCCGATGTATTCTGTCATAAAAAACTCGGTTTCGGCATGAAAATGACCGAAACGTCATCTATGTTCAAATATAACACCCTCCAAAGAAACGTTATCAAACAAGTCAGCGACCTCGAAGAACTCAGTGAAACCATGCGTATTTTATACGTCGCTATGACGAGGGCTAAAGAAAAATTGATTGCTGTTATCTCAATATCTCCTTCACAGTCAAAAAACTTTGAACAAAAACTTGCCGAAATTGCCTCCCTTGTAAAAATAAACGACGGAAAAATTGATGAACATTGTGTTGAAAATGCCAAAACGCTCGGCAACTGGGTTCTTATGTGTGCATTCGCCCACCCCGATATGTCACAACTCCGCCATGATGCAGGGGCTGATGATATTATCCCCATTCCCACCAAATCAAAATGGAAATATATCAAAGCCTCCTCCGATAACCTCCAAAAAACCGAAATCGCCCAAGCAGAACAGCCCGAAATTCAAATAGATAAAAGCCTGCTTGAACTCCTTGAAAGCCGTTTCTCACAAACTTACAAATATCAGTCAAGGGTTGATATTCCCTCAAAAGTGTCCGCTTCAACGCTTGCTCACAATCAAACCGACAACTCCGAAATCATTCCCGCAAAGCCCTCTTTTGCCTTTACGGGAAATATGACAAGTGCAGAAAAAGGTACTGCTATGCATACTTTCTTACAGTATGCCGATTTTGCAAGGCTTGCACAAAATCCCATGGAAGAAAAACAACATCTCCTTAATATCAACCGCATTTCAAAAGAACAATTTGCCGTTATCAGCAAAGCCGATATTAACCGCTTTTTGCAAAGCAAGACGTATCAATTTATCACCTCTGCCGAACGTGTCGAAAAAGAATACCGCTTTACCGTCAACATCTCTGCAAAGGAAATCGGTGAACCTTTTGAAAAATGCAGCGAACAAGTAATTCTTCAGGGTGCTATGGACTGCCTTGTCATAAACCATGACGGCATTATTATCATTGATTACAAAACCGACTATGCGAAAGACATCTCCGAACTTAAAATACGCTATCAAAAACAACTTGACCTCTATAAAATCGCTGCACAACAGATTTTTAATATCCCCGTCAAAAAGTGCATTATCTATTCCACAAAGCTTGGTCAGGAAATAGAATTATAAACATATTTCCATGCTGTACGACATACCTATTACAAAAAAGGAGTTGGACAGCATGGACTTTTTTTCTGCTATTTTTATCGCTCTG
>ONIF01000075.1 GCA_900317795.1 uncultured Eubacteriales bacterium
AATAATTTTATTGGTGATGTGTTCGGCATTTTTCTCATCAACGGAAACGGCATATTCATCGGTAAGCAAGATAAGATTGAAAAATTATGCAGATAACGGTAATAAAAAGGCAAAAAGGGCTTATGAAATAGCTGAAAGTTATGATAAGGCACTTGCAACCCTCCTTGTAGGTAATAATATTGTAAATATATTGGCATCGTCATTGGCAACCATATTGTTTGTATCATTTCTTGGAGAGGCTAACGGAACACTTGCAAGTACGGTTGTTTTGACCGTAGTAGTACTTATTTTCGGAGAAGTTATGCCTAAAAACATAGCAATAGAAAACAGCGAGAAAATGTGTATGAGTTCGGCAACAGCGTTATATATTTTAATGGTGGTACTTACACCTATAACATTTATTTTACTCAAATTGAATGCTGTTGTTAAAAATATCGCAAGAAAAGATAATAAAGAGCCTACCGTCACAGAAGACGAACTTAAATATATAGTTGAGAGTATAGAGAAAGAAGGAGTACTGGAAGAACAGGAAAGTGACTTGGTACAATCCGCACTTGAATTTGACGAAAAGACTGCATATGATATATTAACACCAAGAGTTGATATGACCGCAATAGACATAGAAGACGAACCCGAAAAAATAAAACAAACTATACTTAAAGAGAGATATTCAAGAATACCCGTATATAAAAATAATGTTGATAATATAATAGGTGTCTTGCACACAAGAGATTATCTTGAAAAACTTTTGCAAGAAGAATATCCTGATATAACTAAACTTATACAATCTGTATATTTTATATATCGTTCAAAAAAACTGTCTTCACTATTGGCGGATTTTAAATATAAGCGTCTTCATATGGCGGTAGTAACAGATGATTACGGTGGAACTATGGGTATAGTAACCATGGAAGACCTCCTTGAACAATTAGTAGGAGATATATGGGACGAAGATGAAGAAGTGAAAAATAAATTCAAAAAAATCAATGATAATGAATATGAAATAGCAGGTGATATGAATATAAGTGATATGCTTGACTTAATAGACAAAGATGTTCGCTATATAGACACAGACAGTAAATCTGTCGGAGGCTGGGTAGTGGAGATGATAGGGGATATTCCTGCAAAGAATGATACATTCCATTATAAAGATATGACAGTGACGGTAAAGGACGTTGAAGAACAAAGAATAAATATTGTAGCAGTAAATTTGCAATCACAATACAAGGATAAAAAAGAAAAAAGTGATTAAATTTTTCGTGCGAAATCACTTGCAAACTACAATATAATGTGGTATCATATACTAACACACACTATATATAGTGTTTTGGGTATAATTTTAATATCGGAGATGGGGAAATGAAAATCATAAAAAGAAATTCATCGGAGGAAAATTTCAACGGAGAAAAAATAGTAAATGCCGTTACCAAAGCCAATAATGCTTCTGAAAAAAAGTATCTTACTAATGAGCAGATCAGTGAAATAGCTGATTATGTCGAGTATAAATGCAGTAAAATGGGCAGGGCTGTTTCCGTTGAAGAAATACAGGATATGGTGGAAGACCAGATTATGTCAAAGGGGGCATTCCAGCTTGCAAGAAACTATGTAAAGTATCGTTATAACCGCTCTTTGATAAGGCATTCAAATACTACGGATAATAAAATATTGACGCTTATTGAATGCAACAACGAGGAAGCAAAACAGGAAAATTCAAATAAAAATCCTACTGTCAACAGTGTACAGCGTGATTATATGGCGGGTGAGGTCAGCAGGGATTTGACAAAAAGAATACTTTTGCCCCGTGAAATAAGTGAAGCTAATGAACAAGGAATTATACATTTTCATGATATGGATTATTTTGCACAGCATATGCATAATTGTGATTTAGTAAATTTGGAAGATATGCTTCAGAATGGTACGGTAATAAGTGAAACTCTTATTGAAAAACCCCACAGCTTTTCAACGGCTTGCAATATAGCAACTCAGATAATTGCACAGGTAGCAAGCAATCAATATGGCGGTCAGAGCATAAGTCTTACACATCTTGCACCGTTTGTGCAAATATCCAGAGAAAAAATAAGACGTGAATTCCTTGCCGAACTTGATGAAATGGGCTTACAGATAGATGAAGAAAAAATCAGCTCAATAGTTGAGGAAAGGCTTAGAAAAGAGATTACAAAGGGTGTACAAACTATACAATATCAGGTTGTCACACTTCTCACAACAAACGGACAAGCACCATTTGTAACCGTATTTATGTATTTGAATGAAGCGAAAGATGAAAATGAAAAAAGAGACCTTGCAATGATAATAGAGGAAACGCTTCGTCAGCGTCACATAGGCGTAAAAAACGAAGCAGGTGTATGGGTAACACCCGCATTTCCAAAACTTGTGTATGTGCTTGAAGAAGATAATATAACTCCCGACGGAAAGTATTGGTATTTAACGGAACTTGCAGCAAGATGTACAGCAAAGCGAATGGTGCCCGATTATATATCAGAAAAGATAATGCTGCAAAATAAAATTGACAAAAACGGTGAGGGACATTGTTATACTTGTATGGGATGCAGGAGTTTCCTTACACCTTATATAGACGCAAACGGCAAGCCGAAATATTATGGCAGATTTAATCAAGGGGTTGTTACGGTCAATCTGGTTGATATAGGCTTATCTGCCGAAAAAGACCTTAACAAATTTTGGAAAATATTTGATGAGAGAATGGAACTCTGTCATAAAGCCCTCAGATGCAGGCATGAAAGGTTGAAGGGGACACTTTCCGATGCAGCCCCCATTTTGTGGCAGTATGGTGCTATATCCCGACTGAAAAAGGGTGAGCCGATAGACAAACTCCTTTATGGAGGATATTCAACAATCTCTCTCGGATATGCAGGCTTGTGGGAATGTGTTTACAGTCTTATAGAAAAGAAACTTACCGAAGAAGAAGGAAAAGAACTCGGACTTCAAATAATGAGAAAGCTCAATGAATATTGTGCAAAGTGGAAAAAAGAGGAAAATATAGATTACAGCATATATGGCACACCTCTCGAAAGCACAACATATAAATTTGCCAAAGCTCTCCAAAAGCGTTTTGGCATAATCAAAGGGGTTACGGATAAAAATTATGTTACAAACAGCTATCACGTTCATGTCACAGAGAAAATAAATGCATTTGACAAGCTGAAACTTGAAGCTGAATTTCAAACGCTTTCACCCGGTGGAGCTATCAGCTATGTAGAAGTACCGAATATGCAGAATAATATAGAAGCCGTTCTGAAAGTGATACAGTTTATTTATGAAAATATCATGTATGCCGAACTTAATACAAAGAGCGATTATTGCCAGGTATGCGGATATGATGGCGAGATACAGATAGTAAATGATGAACACGGCAAACTTATATGGAAGTGTCCCAACTGCGGAAATACAGACCAGAACAAACTCAATGTTGCAAGAAGAACTTGCGGATATATAGGCACACAGTTTTGGAATCAGGGACGTACACAGGAAATAAAGGAGAGGGTTCTTCATCTTTCAAATGCAGTAATGTCATCTTGATTTAGTGAAAAACGGAAAGCCCGATATTCTTTTAATATCGGGCTTTTTATATAATAATGGAGGTGTTTTTATGCATATAGGTGAAATCTTAACAGCCGATACCGCAAATGGTACAGGAATAAGATTAAGTATATTTGTTTCCGGCTGTACAAATCATTGCAAAGGGTGTTTTCAGCCGCAAACATGGGATTTTGAATATGGAAAATTATATACAGAGAGTATAGAAGAATTTATACTTGGGGAATTATCGAAAAATTATTATGACGGTTTAACAATACTTGGGGGAGAGCCGTTTGAAATTTCCAATCAAAGAGTGCTTGTTGATTTGATAAGAAAGATAAAAGCAGAAATGTCTGAAAAGAATATATGGATATACACCGGATTTACTTATGATAAAGATTTGATTGAGGGCGGCTGCCGATACATAGAATGTACAGATGAAATACTTGACAGCATAGATATATTAGTTGATGGCAGATTTGTGGAGGAATTGAAAAATATACGCCTTAACTTTAGAGGTTCTTCCAATCAGCGTATTATAGATATGAAAGCAACAAGAAAAAACGGAAAAGTAGAATTATCACCTTTAAATAATTAAGGTGTGTTCTCCAATTTAAATACTATAAAAAGTAGAGTAAAATATGTATTTTGTTAATAATTTATTCATATTTTTAAATAAAAAAGCCAATCCTCAAAAGAGGAAAGGCTTTTCTTTAACTTGTGGTTTATTACATACTTCTTTCGTAGGCTTCAATCATTTTCTTGACCATATGACCACCGACAGAACCTGCTTGACGTGATGTCAAGTCACCGTTGTAACCCTGTTTCAAATTAACGCCTACTTCGTTTGCACATTCCATTTTAAACTGTTCCATAGCATTTCTTGCTTCGGGGACATTGATAGAGTTAGAATTATTTGACATGATTTTTCTTCTCCTTGAATTTTTTTCAGAGCGGAAAGGTTTTTACGGTGCGAATCTGAAATATTTTTTGACCGCACCGTAAAGAAATATCGGATACGGAATGTGTATTTCAAACTCTATCTGTAAAACTTTTTCCGCCTGTGATAATATTATTAACAGATTTGATATTTATATTACAGTAAAAGAGTGGAAATTTATGACGAATAATAAAAAAATTTCCTATTTACTTTCGTGCTTTTATGTGATAAAATACTATTACGGTAAATTTTGAAAATGGGCGGTGATAAATATGAATCCGAAAATAATAAACGAGAATACAGATGAGCTGTTTAAAGCCATACTTACATTAAAAAACATAGATGAATGTTATGCTTTTTTTGATGATTTATGCACTGTTCCGGAAATAAAGGCAATGGCTCAAAGATATGCGGTTGCCAAAATGCTTAATGATGGCGAGATATATAATAAGATTGTTGATAAGACCGGTGCAAGCACTGCAACCATAAGCCGTGTAAACAGAGCTTTGACGTATGGCAGTGACGGATATGTACTTACAATCAATCGTGTGAAAAATGGGGGAGATGTTTGATTGAGTTATTCATATTTTGCAGAATATTATGATGACCTTACAAAAAACGTTGATTATGAAAAACGTGCGGAGTATTTTTTAGAACTCTTCAAAAAGCATAAGCATGATATGAAATTGACACTTGATTTAGCCTGCGGAACAGGTACATTGACGTTGGAATTATGCAAAAAAGGTATAGATATATTTGGCTGCGATATGTCACCGGATATGCTTGCTATTGCACAGCAAAAGTCATGTGAAGCAAATGAAAGTATCATGTTTATATGTCAAAAAATGCAGAGATTAGAATTGTTGGGAAAAATAGACACTTGTATATGTACGCTTGACAGTCTTAATCATTTGCCTTCAATGAAAGATGTGCAGAACACCTTTGAAAGCGTAAACAAATATCTTAATGACGGCGGTATTTTTGCATTTGACATAAACACGATATATAAGCATAAATATATTTTAGGGGATAATTGTTATATTTATGATACAAAGAAAGTGTTTTGTGCATGGCAGAATAATTATTATGAAAAGGACAATGAAGTCATTATAACGCTCAACTTTTTTGAACGTGTCGGAAATTCGTATAAAAGAAGCATAGAACAATTTTCAGAAAGAGCATACAGCGATAATGATATAAGAAAAATGGCTGAGAATGCAGGATTTGAAGTTGAGGGTGTGTATGACGATATGAGCTTTGACGAGTTAAAGGAAAATTCACAAAGGGCAGTATATGTATTGAGGAAAAGAGGAATTTAAAATGAGCGACAGAATAATGAGATGTATCACAAGTGATGGTTCAGTTATGGCGGCGGCAGTTGATACATCTGATTTGGTGTATACAGCAGCAAAAATACATCTTACATCACCTGTGGCAACCGCTGCATTAGGAAGACTTCTGACAGCCGCTGCGATCATGGGAAATCAACTTAAACAAGATAATGCAAGCATAACTTTACGAATAAAGGGCGATAACAGTGAAACAGGTGCAGTTATAGCTGTATCTGACAGCAGGGGGAATGTAAGGGGATATGTAGAAAACCCCGACTGCCCGACAGAGTATTATTCAAACGGAAAGTTGAACGTTTCAAAGGCTGTCGGAAAAACGGGTATATTAAATGTAATGAGGGACTATGGAACAGGCGAGCCGTACATTGGACAAGTGGAGCTTGTATCAGGGGAAATTGCAGAAGATATAACCAATTACTATGCAACAAGTGAACAGATACCAACCGTATGTGCATTGGGAGTGCTTTTAAATAAAGAAACACATGAAGTAATGCTTGCAGGCGGTCTGCTGATACAGCTTTTACCCGGTGCAGATGATACAACGATTGATAAAATAGAAAAAAATATAAATGAACTTGAGCCTATGACAACCATGCTTGCCAAAGGAATGAGCATAAAAGAAATATGTGAAAAAGCATTGAATGGGTTTGATATAGAGGTTCTTGACGAGATGCCGATACATTATGCTTGTTCATGCAGCCGTGAAAAAGTGATAAACGCATTTATCACACTTAGTGATGAGGATATAAGATCTCTTGCCGATGAAAAAGGCTTCGCAGAAGCTGTATGCCATTTTTGTAAGAAAAAGCATAGATTTTCAAAAATGCAGCTTGAACAGATAATAAAACAAAAACATTCAAAAGGATAAAAAATTTAAGACATCTGCAATACGCAGATGTCTTTTTAGGTTATCGAGTGGCTTTTTTTACCGTATCTCCAACATTATCCGTGATATTCTGAACGGTGTCCCCGATTTTATCAGCGGTATTATTTACAACGTCACCGGCATTATGTGCAGCGTTGTTTACGATGTCACCTGCATTATGAACAGCATTATTTACTGTATTGCCGATTTTGTCGGTTTTATATACAAGGTCGTCACTATCTCCGATGATACCGTTACCGTCTGTAACTTCACCGTTATTTGGCAAGCGGGCATTTGACGCTTGATTGACATAAGTGTTGTTATTCGGCAAATCGTTGGTATTTGTTTTACATGACGCAAAACAGGTTGCAATTCCGACTGCTGCAAAAATTATTAAAAAAGCATTTTTCATCATTAAAAACTCCTTTCTGACATAAATATTATTTTCGTTTTTATCAAAAACTATTCATATAAAAACTCTTGACCTAATTGGAAAAATAAAGTACAATATAATAAATATAAAAATCTGTTTGAAAGGTGATAAAAAATGTCTAATATGATAATAACCATATCAAGAAGTTACGGTAGCGGTGGGAGAGTAATAGGAAGAATGCTTTCAGAAAATTTAAAAATACCTTATTATGACAGGAATCTTATATATCTTGCGTCAAACAGGACGGGCATAGATTTGAAATATTTTGCAAAATATGATGAGGATATGAAAAGAAAAATTTTTGATGATATTATTCCATCTGAAAGAAATAAATATGTATCGAAAGATGAAATTTTTATGCGTCAAGCTGAAGTTATCAAAGATGTGGCTGATGAGGGGGATTGTGTTATTGTTGGCAGATGTGCGAATCATATTTTGAAAAACAGCGGACATAAAATTTTAAGGGTGTTTATTTATGCAAACGAAATAGACTGCATAGAAACTATAATGAACAAATTATCCATTTCAAAGTCGGAGGCTGTAAAAACTATATCTGAAATAAATAAACACCGTGCTGATTATTATTTTTATCACACGGAGAATGACTGGACAAGTGCCAAAAACTATGATATATGTATAAATACATCTGTATATGCCCCTAAACAGGCAGTGAAGCTTATAATCGAATGCTCTAAAATTTTCAGAACGATATAAATGAATAAAAAAACTCGCTATGCAGTGATAATTTAGACACCGTATAGCGAGTTTTTGATTTTTATAAAACCGAATTATACAAAAGAATAATTTTGTATAATTCG